>JARRKE010000002.1 GCA_037388465.1 Gammaproteobacteria bacterium | reverse complement strand
ACGGTTGGTGTCCTCGCTGGTGGCGGACAGCTCCTCGGCCGCGGCCGCCAGCTGCGCCGTCGAACCCGCCACCTGGCCCACCAGTCCCTGAATACGTTCCACAAAACGGTTGAAGGCGTTGCCGAGTTGATCAAGCTCGTCGCGACTGCCCTTGAGCGGCATGCGCTGGGTGAGATCACCCTCGCCGGCGGCGATGTCCTCCATGATCAGCGTGACACCGTTCAGACGGCTCACCACCATCCACACCATAAAGGCCACCAGGCCGCCGCCCAGCACCAGCGCCAGGATATTGAGCACCGCGCTCCAGAAGATGGTGTTCTCGAATTTCGCATGCAGCACGGTATCGTCCGCCCGCATCTGTTTGGAAAGCGTGGCTTCGACCTTTTGCAGATTGATGCGAATGCGGCGCCAGTCGGGATGCGCGTCGTGCATCAGCACCTGCTGGGCCTGCTCGTACTGGCCGTGCTGCGCCATCTCCAAGGCCTGCAGGCGCTGTGCCTTGTTGCGCATCCACAGCGTACCGATCTCGCCGAGCTGGTCGCGAATCTCCGATCCCTTAGGCGCCAGTGCCATCGCCTGCTGATAAGCTTTGTCGAACTTGGCGATGGACGCTTCGCGCTTTGCATGATCCCCTGCTGATAATTGCTCATGGCGGCACGCTGGCCGGTCACTGAGACCACCAATGCGGTAACCACCAGGACGCTTGCAAAAACGATGACTCCCAACAGTTTTGCCTTGATCGTGCGAGGCAGAATTTTCATGCTCAACTCCTGAAAACGTTTCGGGTATAAATGCCCGGACGTATTAATCGTTATGGTTATGGGCAAACCGGGCGCTGCTGCTCCCTGCGCAGTGCTAATCGTTCTAACGTTCGTGGAAGGTATCGGCCCGAAGCGGCAAAGGTTTACCTCGAATGCCGTGCGGCTGTTCAGACGTAGGTATCGAACAGTCCGCGCCGGTAGATCCGCCAGCCGGCCCCGACATCCGGCTCCGCCCCGCCGCCCTCGGCGCCGGTGCCGGCCGACCAGGACGGCGTGGACGACCAGGGGCCCGGCTGCGACTGCGCACCACCCTGCTGAAACGCCTGCTGGCCGCCTGTCCCCTGCTGGTTGAGATCCACACTGACGCTGACCGTCTGCTGACCGCCCTGACCCAGCAGGTCACGCAGATGCGAAGCGGTCGCCTCCAACGCGCTACGCACCGAGGGATGGTGCGTCTGGAACAGGACCTGGGTTTGGTCCCCGTTGACGTGGACGTGCACGGACAGCGGCCCGAGCTGCGGCGGGTTGAGATGCATTTGCACGGCGTGCTGGCCCTGTCCGGTCATCCAGCTGATCTGTTCGCCCACGGCCTGGGAAAATGCCGGATGCCCCACCGGCACGCTAACAGTGGCCTGTGACGCGGCGGTCGGCACGGGCATGGGCGTCGCGGCCTGCCCGTTGGACACCGCGGCCGTTTGTACCGCGGACAAAGTCGGGGCGAACGGCTGCGGCAGAGTATGGCCGGCAGACGTCGAACCGCCCGCCTTGGCGGCCTCGCCCGATGCCGGCGTGCCGGCGGCTTCCAACAACCGGTCCGCCCCGCCTTCATCCGTGAGCGTCGGCATGGACGGTCCACCGGCGGCAGTCGCCGCGCCCTTATGAATATCGTCAGCCTGCGGCTTCGCGGTTGAGCCGGTTTGTGCCGAGCCAGGCGCAGGATGAGGAGTGACCGGCAAAGCGAGCGGCAGAATCGGATTCGCGGACGGCAAGTTCTTGCCGTTGTTCGAGGTATCGTCTTTTGCGGTTTGCCGCGATGCCGGATCGGAATCCCGGGGCGTGGCCGCCGTATCCTGCCCGTCCTTTTCGTTTGCCCGACCGTTTGCCGCCTGATGGAATGTCTTGCCGAAATCCTTGCCGGACGGCCTATGTGCGGGTTTTGCCGACGCCTGCGGTGACGTGTCGTGTGACGTCGCCTGGACGGACGGTTTACCGCCGGCATCGGGCGCGGATGCAAACTGCGAAGATGAAACGGGGGTTGCCAAGATTGCCACTCGTACGTGTTGTTGATGTCCGAGTGGACTAATGCAAAGGGCGTGCCGCTGCCCGGTTACTCTCCCTTGTTCCCGGCGTGATGACGCGCAGCGAATTCGTCCGACTGCTGTTGCTCGCGGCGCTGTTCCTGACGCTCGGCATCGCGTCGATATTGCTCGATGACCTGGGTCAGCGCCGTATGCCGGGTGTGGGTGGCCAGCCATGCCTCGCGCCCGAGCGCCAGCGCGGCTTCCGCCTCGAGCACCACCATGCGCTGTTGTTCGATGGCGTCTCCGAGACGCAACATGAACTCCCGCAGCCCCTGCAGCTCGGCCAGATTGAAACTGCCTTGTGCACGGTCCTCGGCATACTCGCCGTCCCAGGCCTGCAACTCGACCAGGCGTTCCCGCGCCTCGTTGACGCGGCGCTGCAACTCGTTCAATTGCCGGGCGGCGGCACGCTCCTCGCGTGCCGCAATCTCCTTGACCGGCTCGAGACGTTTGGCGCGCGTCACGCCAGCGTCTGCGTTGTAGTGTAATCCGCCAACGGCCGCTGCGGGGCGTCAGCCGAAGGGACATCCCCCGCCTGCAGGCCGGACTCGTCCGCTTTCGCCGGGGCGAACAATTCGCAAACCTGCTGGACGCTGTTCGCGTAATCGACCGCCTCGTGCATGTCCTGGCGCAGGAAGTCTTCCAGCCGCGGGTAGATATCCATGGCTTCGTCGACCTGCGGATCGTTGCCACGCTGATAGGCGCCGACGCTGATCAGATCGCGATGCCGTGCATAGGTGGAATAGACCTGCTTGAAACGTCGTGCCAGCAACAGGTGCTCGCGGTCGACCACGTCGTGCATGATGCGGCTGACGGAGGATTCGATATCGATGGCGGGATAACGGCCGCCGTCGGCGATCTGGCGCGACAACACCACATGACCGTCGAGAATCGCGCGCGCCGAATCGGCGATCGGATCGTTGTGATCGTCGCCCTCGGTCAGCACGGTGTAGAAGGCCGTGATCGAACCGCCGTCGGCGCGGCTGCCGTTGCCCGCCCGTTCGACCAGTTGCGGCAGCTTGGCGAACACCGAGGGGGTATAACCCTTGGTGACCGGCGGCTCACCGATGGCCAGCGCGATCTCGCGTTGCGCCTGTGCGAAGCGCGTCAACGAATCGATCAACAGCAGCACCTTGAGCCCCCGGTCGCGAAAATATTCCGCGATCGCGGTGGCGTACCAGGCGCCGTGCAGACGCGCCAATGGCGGATCGTCCGCCGGCGAGGCCACCACCACGGAACGCTGAAGCCCCTCGGAGCCGAGGCTGTTGCGCACGAACTCGTTCACCTCGCGGCCGCGCTCACCGATCAAACCGACCACCGTTATGTCGGCGCTGGTGTAGCGGGTCATCATGCCGAGCAATACGCTCTTTCCCACGCCGCTGCCGGCGAACAGGCCCATGCGTTGTCCCCGACCCACGCTGAGCAGACCAGCGGCCGCCCTACGCCGTCCACCACCCGGCCCCGCATTTCATGGCCGACCGCAACGGAGTGATCCGTGCCCAACGGTACGACCCGGGCATCCGGCGTCAGGCCGTGGACATGATCGACCGGCATCAAAAAGGTGTTTCCGCCGGAAAACCCCACGACCTCGGCCTCGATCCGCGCACCGCGATCGGAAACGATCTCGCAGCGTCCGCCGAGCGGCACCTGCAGGCCGACCGCTTCCAGGGTCAGCCCGACGATGCGGGTCAGGCGCCCTTCAGCAACCACGCCGCCCGCCAGGCGGGCGCGGGCGCCGGCCTTGTCCAGGGTCTCCAGCCAGTGCTGCGGACGCAGCGCGGGGACCTTCATCCCCCGCCTCCCGTGCGCGCATCCCCCCATACCGAGGCGATGACCTGGTTCAGGCGGTGCTCCAGCGTGGCGTCCACCCGGCTGACGTCGGTGTCGATCCGGCACCCGCCGCGGGTGAGGGCCGGGTCCTCCACGATCCGCCAGGCCCGCTCCTGCGCCGTATCCGACAATACTTCGCGCACCAGCTGGGCGTCGTCGGGATGCATGACCACCCGGATATCGTTCGAATGCGACGGCAGCACACCCAGCGCCTCGCGCACCACCGCGACGATTTCGTCGGGCGAGGTCTGCAGTTCGCGCCGCACCAGTTGCCGGGCGACGGTCACGGCCAGTGTGACGAGTTCCTGCTCAACCTGCTCGTCGGCGGTTTCCAGCGGCCGGGCCAGACTGTGCAGCAACTGATCGAGCTGATCGATCCGGGCGTGGATTTCCTGTTCCCCGGCCTGCAACCCGGCCTCGCGGCCTGCCTGATAGCCTTCTTCATAGGCATCCGACTGAATCTGTTCAAGATGTTCGGCGGTGGGCGGTTGCAGCGACGCCTGTTCCTCGGCGCTCGTACCCCCGGCGGCCACCGTCGGCACCTGCCAAAGGGAAACGACCGTATCGTCCTGCGCCTGTATGACCTTAGACATACTCGTCGCCGCCCTTGCCGCCGAGACTGATCTCGCCGGCGTCGGCCATGCGCCTGGCCACCGCCAGAATCTCCTTTTGCGCAGCCTCCACGTCGCTCAGGCGCACCGGGCCCTTGGCCTCGAGGTCGTCGCGCAGCATCTCCGCCGCGCGCTTGGACATGTTCTTGAAGATCTTCTCGCGCAGCGCTTCCTCCGCCCCCTTGAGCGCCACCACCAGGGTTTCCGTCGAGACCTCGCGCAACAGGGTCTGAATGCCGCGATCGTCGATTTCGACCAGGTTGTCGAACACGAACATCAGTTCCTCTATCTCCTCGGCGACGGAGGGGTCCGATTCGGAGACCTTTTCCAGGATGGAGGTCTCCGCACTGGATTCGAGATAGTTGAGGATGTTGGCCGCGCTCTTGAGTCCGCCCACGGTCGACGACTTGACGCTGGTGTTGCCGGAGAATTGACGTTCCAGCACCTCGTCGAGTTCGCGCAGGGCATTCGGCTGCACCGTCTCCAGGGTCGCGATACGCAGGACGATGTCGGAACGGACGTTCTCCGGCAGGTGCATGAGCACCTCGGCCGACTGGTCGGCGTCCAGGTGACTGAGGACGATGGCGATGATCTGCGGATGTTCGAGCCGGATGATCTCGGTGATCGCCCGCGCATCCAGCCACTTGAGCTGGTCGAGGCCGCTGGTGTTCTGGCCAGCCAGGATACGGTCGATGATGCCGCTGGCCTTGTCCTCGCCCAGCGCCTGCACCAGCACGCTGCGCAGGTAGTCGTCGTTGCCGATGCCCAGCGCGGTCTGGTCGCCCGCCGACTCGTTGAACAGGGTCAATACGTCATGGACCGTGGCGCGCGTCACCTGGCTCAAGGACGCCATGGCGGAACCGATCTTCTGCACCTCGCGCGGGCCCATGTGCTTGAGCACCATGGCGGCGTCCTGTTCGCCCAGGCTCATGAGCAGGATTGCGGCGCGCTCGGCGCCGTTCATAGCCAGCGCCTCACTCATCCTTGGCCAACCAGGTCTTCACGACTTGCGCGACGCGTTTGGGGTCGGATTCCGCCAGGGTGCGCGCCGCCGTCAGCTGCTGATCGTAACCCGACCCGTCCGTCAGGGCGGGCTGAGGCTGGCCGGAGAGGGACACCGTATCCACACCCAGCACCGCTGGCGCCACACCACCCTGGGTAAGGGCGGGAGCCCCCTGCCCCGCGCCCGCCGTGCTTGCAGTAGAAAGGCTGCGCAGCACCGGCCGCAGCACGCCGAACATCAGGAACAGTACCGCCAGGCCACCCAACACCTGCTTGGAAATATCCCAGAACCAGGGCTGGGCCCAGAACGACGGGCCGGCGGGAGCGGCGGCAGTCTGCGGGCGGGCGTCGACCATGAACGGCGCATTGATGACGTTGACCTTGTCGCCTCGTGTCGCGTCGAAGCCGACCGCCTCCTTGACCAGGTTGGTGATATTGGCCATCTCCTGGGACGAGAGCGGAACCTGCTGGGTCTTGCCGTCCTTGCCGACGGTGGACTTGTAATCCACCACCACGGCGACCGAAAGGCGCTTGATGATGCCGGGCGCCTGCTTGATATGCTGAATGGTCTTGTCGATCTCGTAATTGCGCGTCGCCTGCTTGCGCGACTCGAGCATCTTGCCGTTGTTCTGCGTGCTGGTGGCGTTCTGGCCGGTCGCCGTATTCTGGCTGCCGCTGGCCGACTGCTTGGCGGGCTTGCCGGCCGCGGGCGGCTGGTTGGTCAGCGAACCGGGCACGCCGCCGTTTTTGCTGCCGTCCCAGCGGCTGTCGTCGGAGGTCTGTTCGCTGCGCACCACGCTGCTGTTCGGATCGTATTTCTCGCTGGTGGTGTTGATCAGGGAATAATCGAGATCGGTGGTAACCTGGGCGCGTACCCCCGAGGCGCCGACCAGCGGCGAGAGGATATGCGTGATGCGCTTGGCGTAACTCTCGTCCAGGCGGCGGGTGAGCGCATACTGGGCGCTGCTCATGGCGGAACCGGCCATGGCGTCTCCACCGCCCTGGTTGCCGGTGAGCAGGTTGCCCTGCTGATCCACCACGGTGACCTTGTCGGTCTGCAGGCCCGGCACGCTCGAGGCCACCAGGTGCACGATGCCGGCGACCTGCGCCGCATTGAGTTTGCGCCCGGCATACAGATTCACCAGCACCGAGGCCGAAGGCTTGGGGGAATCCTGAATGAACACCGACTGCTTGGGCAGGGCCAGATGCACCTTGTCGTCCTGAACGCTATCCAGGCTCGCGATGGTGCGCTCCAGTTCCTGTTCGATGGCACGGTGATAGCGCACCGTCTCCATGAACTGGCTGGTCCCGAAGGGGCCGGCATTCTTGTTCAGCATATCCAGGCCAGAGGCCGTGCCCTTGGGCAGGCCTTCGGTGGACAGTTTGATGCGGGCCATGTACACCTTGTCGGCCGGCACCATAATGTTGCCGTTGTGGGGATCGACCTTGTACTCGATGCCCGCCGCCTGCAGGGCGTTCATGACCTGCGCGGAATCCTTGTCCGACAGCCCGCCGTAGAGCAGACCGTAGGTCGGTTGCTGCGACCACAGCACGATGGCCACGCCCAGGGCCACGCTGGCCGCCAGACCGACCATGAGACCGAGTTGTCTGAATGCGGAAAGCCCGGCGAAGTTGCCGAACTGGGTGCGCAGTGTTTCGAGGTTGAGCAATGCCATATGAGCCCGGCCGGTTCCTTAAACCTGCATGTTCATGATTTCCTGGTACGCGGAAACCAGTTTGTTGCGCACCTCGGTCATCGCCTCGAAGGAAAGGCTCGCCTTTTGCAGGGCGACCATCACCTGCCCGAGTTCGACATTGGGGTCTCCCTGGGTAAACGAGGTGGCCAGATTGCCCGCATGCTGCTGCGCCTCGTTGACCTTGTCGATCGACTCGGAAAGCAGCTTGCCGAAATCCGGTTTGTCGGCGCCCGGCGCAGCCGTCGCCGGCTGCGCATTGTCGGCGGCCGCGGCCATGGACCGCATCTGGGCCAGCAACTGATTGATCTCGACTTGACTCATCGGTTCGTGATCCCGTTATTTCACTTCCGTTTTCCGCGACCCGCCGGCGATCCGCCACCGGGCGGCGGCAACATCCTGCCGCTGTGGCGCGAATCTCCCATCGATGTCCGCCGTCCCGGTGTTCGCGCGACGGAGGATTGACGCTCGCAAGGTATCAGGCAAATTCAATGCCAACCTCAGGTCGGTACCGCCAGGCCCGCCTCGCGCATCTTGGCGAGCTTGTAGCGCAGGGTGCGCGGGCTGATCCCGAGACGTTCGGCGACCTCCTTGCGGTTGCCGTTGGCGGCGTGCAGGGTGTCGAGAATCAACCGGCTTTCGCGGCGCTTGAGGTCGGTTTCCAGCACCCGCCCCGCCACCGGTTCGGCGTCCTCGGCCGGCGGCGCATCGCGGCGTGAAACCGACTGCAGGCAAATGTCGCCCACCTCGACCCGTTCGCCGTTGCTCAAAATCAGCGCCCGCTGCATCACGTTGTCGAGTTCGCGCACATTGCCCGGCCAGTCGTACGCCAGCAGCCGCTGTTCGGCGGCGGCCTCCAACATCACCTGCCGCCCCGCGTGACGCTTGAGCAGCAACCGCGCCAGCGGCAAGACGTCGGCGGGACGTTCGGCCAGCGCCGGCAGATGCAGCGGGAAGACGTTCAGACGATAAAACAGGTCCTCGCGAAAGCGCCCCTCCGCCACCGCTTCCTGCAGGTCGCGGTTGGAGGTGGCCAGCACGCGCACATCGAGGGGAATCATGCGCTGGCCGCCCAGGCGCTCGACCTCGCGCTCCTGCAGCACGCGCAGCAGCTTGGACTGCAGGTTCATGTCCATTTCGGTGATCTCGTCCAGCAGCAGCGTGCCGCCGTTGGCCTGTTCGAACTTGCCCGGCCGCGCCTCGTGGGCGCCGGTGAAGGCGCCCTTCTCGTAACCGAACAGAATGGCCTCGAGCATGGATTCGGGTATGGCCGCGCAATTGAGCGCCACGAAGGGTCCCTGGGCCCGGCGTGACTGGCGATGAATGATGCGGGCGAAGACCTCCTTGCCGCTGCCGGAGGGCCCGGTGATCATCACGGTGGCCTCGGTGGCCGCCACGCGCCCGGCCAGCGCCAGCAGTTCACGGGTACGGGCATCCTCCGCCACCACCTCGCCGTCATCGGCATCCGCCGGGAACAGCCGCGTCACCATTTCCACCAGCACCGAAGCCTCGAACGGTTTGACCAGATAATCGGTGGCCCCTTCGCGCATCGCGTCCACGGCCTTTTGGATGGTGCCGTAGGCGGTCATGAGCACCACGGGCAGGTCGGGGAAACGCGCCTTGATCCGTTTGAGCATGACGAGCCCGCCCATGGGCTGCATCTGGACGTCGCTGACCACCAGGCCCACCTCCGCCCGCTCCAGGCAACGCAACGCCTCCTGTCCGTCGCCGGCGGAAATCACGTTAAAGCCGGCCAATTCCAGGGTGTCGCACAGGGCTTCCCGCAAATCGATGTCGTCTTCGACTACCAGCACTTTTCGATCGTCGCTCATTTCCTCACCTTCATTCCGATGCTTCAGGTTGCTTCCGGACACTCAATCAAGGGCAGGCGCAGGGTGAAACTCGCGCCCGTCGCACCCGCCTTATCCAACCGCACCTCGCCGCCGTGCGCCTCGATCACGTTGCGCACCACCGCCAGCCCCAGCCCGGTTCCCTGGGTACGGGTGGTAAAAAACGGTTCGAAGATTCTTTCCACTTTATTGGCCGGAATGCCCGGCCCGTTGTCCGCCAGGGTCAGCGACAGCCAGCCGGCGGCGGGACGTGAAATCCTCAGCGTGATGCGCGCCCCGTTACCCGCGGCGTGGATGGCGTTGGTGGCCAGGTTCAGCAGGGCGCCCAGCAGCGCCTCGCGCTGGGCGGCCAGGCAGAGGGCGGCGCCCGGTGCGGACCATTCGATTTCCAGTCGGCCTTCGGCCTCGTCAAGCAGCGGCTTGACCATATCCTCGAAGCCGTGGATCAGTTCCGGCACGCGAACGGGCGTCAACGTCATGGACCGGCCGCGGGCGAACTGCAGCATCTCCATGACCAGGCTTTCCAGATGCTGAACGCGTCCGCGGATCTTGCCCAGCAGACGGTCGCGCTGCGCCTCGTCGAGGTCGCGCCGTTCGAGATGTGGGAGATAAAGCAACACCGAGGACAGTGGGGTACGCACCTGATGCGCGAGACCGGCGGCCATCTCGCCCATGGTGGCCAGCCGGCGGTGGCGGTCGAGCTGTTCGCGCAGGGCGCTGGTCTCGGTCACGTCCTGCAACAGCAGGATCTCGCCGGGTTCGGCACCCAGGGCACGGGTGGACATACTGAGCTTGCGCCCGTTGGGGAGGGTGGCCTCGCCGCCGCGCGGCCCGCCCCGCTCGAAGCGGCGGGCGACGACCGACCATGCGAGGCCGAGCAGCGGGGTACCGAGGAACTCGAATGCGGCCGGATTGGCCTCTGTGATGACGCCGGCGCCGTCCGTGACGACCACGGCGCCGGGCAGCGATTCGAGCAGCCGGCTCAGGCGGTTGGCGAGACGCTCTTTTTCCGCCAGCTCTTCCAGGCGTTCGGAGCGGGCCGCGGCCAGTTCGCCGGACAGCCGCTCGACCTTTTGCTCCAATTCCCTGTAGGAGACGGCCAGTTCTTCGGAAAGCCGGTTGAAGGCGGCAAAGGCCTCAGCCAACCCCTGTTCCTGCGCCACACCCGCCTTCATCAGGGCGGTCGCGGGTGCATAAACGTCGGTTTGCTGTCTGCTCGGATTCATACCCACCATCCAAGCAGAAAGCATACCAATCTTATTTTTTAGTTACTCTTCATATAGTTAAGGTTGAATCAGGCTTTACCGCGTCAACATTCCGTCATCTCGTCGGAACGCGTGATGTCGTACTTACGCAGCTTCTCGACCAGCGTGGTACGGCGCATGCCGAGCCGCTCCGCCGCACGTGCCACCACACCGCCCGCCTCTTCCAGCGCCTGGCGGATGAAGGAAACCTCGAGCTGGGAGAGGTATTCGCGCAGATCGAAGCTCGTCTCCGGGAGCGCGGCGATACCGACCACCGGTTCCTGGTTCGCCGCCGATTCGAGATAGGCAGCGGTCGTGTCGGGAATGCCGACCCGCTCCAGAAACTTGGCGGGCAGATCGCTCACTTCGGCGACACCGTCGGGAATCAGAATCGACAAGCGCTCGACCAGATTGGCGAGTTCGCGCACATTGCCCGGCCAGTCGTATTCCTGCAGGGCCTTCACCACGCCGGCGGACAACATGACACCGCTGCGGCCATCTTGCTTCAGGCGCTGGATGAAATGATCCGCCAGCAGCGGGATGTCCACCTTGCGTTCACGCAGTGCGGGCAGCTCCAGCGGAAACACCTGCAACCGATAGTAAAGGTCTTCGCGGAAGGAGCCTTCGTGGATGGCTTCATCCAGATTGCGGTGAGTCGCGGCGATTACCCGCACGTCGGCGGAAATGCTCTTGTTGCTGCCCACCCGTTCGAAGGTGCGTTCCTGCAGCACCCGCAACAGTTTGACCTGCATGGCCAACGGCATGTCGCCGATCTCGTCGAGAAACAGGGTACCGCCCTGCGCCAGTTCGAAACGCCCCTGGCGGGAAGTGATGGCTCCGGTGAAGGCGCCCTTCTCATGCCCGAACAGCTCGCTCTCCAACAGTTCCGGCGGAATCGCACCGCAGTTGATGGCGACGAAGGGTTTGTCGCGCCGGGTGGAGGAATAGTGCAAGGCCGCGGCCGCAACCTCCTTGCCGGTCCCGGTTTCCCCCTGCAGCAGGACGGTGGCGTCGGTGGCCGCCACGTGTTCGATCAAACGGCGCAGGCGCTGCATGCCCTGACTGCGGCCGATCAGAATCCGATCCAGCCTGTCGCTCTGACCCGCCTCGGATGTATTCACCACATTCGCGAGCGATGTTTGTACCGACTGCAGGGCCCTGGCCTTTTCCAGCACCATGATGAATTCGGAAGAATCGGGCGGCCAGAGCAAGGCGGCCATGGGGTCGATGACACCCTTGACGCCGCGCCGGTCACCCAGGGTGATGAGCGGCAGAGACTCGTTGGTACGCTTGCGCCACGCCAGGGCGTGGTTCAGCATCTGCTCGTCCGCTAGCGTGTTGATGATCAGCGCACAACAAACGGTGTCGACATTCTCATCGAAGCGAACCGGCCGGTAGCCGAGAAAGCCGAGAATCGCTTCGAGCATGCTCAGCCGGTCCTCGCAAGAGTCGGCCAGAATGACGGTTGGCGCTGCCTTTTTCAGTCCCGCGGTATCAAGGTCATCGAGTCGTGCAGACATGGCTTTCACCCTAGGTGTCTAATAATAGTCTTCACGCGGAAGGTCCGTACTCCGCGGTGTCACTTCGCCAAAGCACACTGTCCTGCATGCTGTTTTAGTCAATGTGTGGGACGACTCCGGCCTCAGGCCCTGACCAGGCGATCCGCACACTCACGAAGCGCCCGGGACCTGTTCAAACGGCTGCGTTGCCAGTACCTGGCAACGGGATGATCACAACTTGGAAAGGCTAGCCCGTGGGCTTCGCCAATAATCCGTCGTCATGCCATCCGGTCATGCCGGAAAACTCACACACTGCGACGGCTGGCGATCAGTCTTCGGTGGTGTCTGAAGATCAGCTTGGCAAGACCGTCACGAACATCTTCACTTAATCCCGAAAAGCGCGCCAGTATTTTGGCGGTACCACTTTCCTGTTTTGTGACGGCGTTCACAATTGCGCACACCTTTAGTGGGCGGGGGAAGAAAACATTGAGATAAACCTCCACCAGAACGTGCCGATTTACCTCCGGCAGCTCGGTGCCCTGCCATTCGATTCCATACTCGGAAACGGCGACGGGTGTAGGTTCGGGGACATCCAACTGATGGGCAAGCACCTCGCTCACCAGTTCGAGAACGAGGCTGAGTTTGGAGTCGAGACGGATCAGTTCCTGTGCAATCTCGGGACTGGCGTCCTTGATCTCCGGGGGCTGGTCATCGAGTACCGAAAGCATCCGCAACAGCTTGCAGTTGCTCTCGTTGAGGCTGAGCAGGCGGTCTTCCGAAGGCGGTTCCGTCAGCGGCCGCCAGGCGACCGGCAACGATGCCTGATAGACAACGCCCTGTTCGAGAGGATTATCCACGACGTCCATGCCGGTAAGCATAATGCATGGGCGGCGTTCAGCCCATGACCGTATGACGGTAGGCGACGGCGGCCCGGCGGACCTGATTGGCGTGCCGCATGTCCGAGAACAGCCTCGAGCGTTGACGCTCGATATGCTCGCTGAGGGCGTGGTTGATCACCAGCAGTTCCTGCAACTGGATGCGGACCGCATCGGCCTCATGGCGTTGCAGCGGTTCCTGCAGCACGGATTCGAGTTGCCGGCGCAGCTCAACCTCCCTTTCGCGGATCGTCTGCCACTCGGCAGAACCCTGCGCCGTCTCCAGCAGGGCACGGTAAGCCTCGACCAGGGATGCCAGGCGGGTCACGCGCAGACTGACGCGATTGCTCGTCATAGACCCTGCCCGTCCGCTGCCGCAGGCGCGATCGCGTCCCAACCGGCCTTGATCTCGCCCAGCAGGCCGCTGACCTCGTCCAGCGCCTGCGGATCGTCGTTCATGTTGGCATCGATCAAGCGCCGCGACATGTAGTCGTAAAGCGCGGCCAGGTTGCCGGCAAGCTCGCCCCCGCGTTCGTGGTCCAGATGGATCCGCAGGCCGTCGATGATGCGGATCGCTTCGGGAATCACCTGGGCCTTGCGCATCAGGTCACGGTGCGCCATGGCGCTGCGCGCAGTCGAGATTCTGTCCAGCGCACCGTCCATCAAAAGCTGGATTACGGTATGCGGACTGGTCTCGCCGCTTGCCACATGGCCGGCCAGGCCGACCTGTCGGTATGCATTCAGGGCTTGGTTTGGATGCTGTGTCATGGCTGCTGTCTCTTCGGCTGTCGTGGCTCGGCCACTTCGCTGATGCTCGTCAATGATGTCTGTGGACGGAGGTGCGCTTTGCGTCAACCGCCACTGGAGGAACTGATGCTCGAACTGGTGCCGATTGCCGCAATGCTCGAAAGCTGCTGGGTCAGGTAGTCCCCCGTGCTCTTGAGGTTGGCGACCAGCGTGTCCATCGCGGCGTATTCCTGCAGCAGAGATTGCTGTTCGGCCTGCATCCGGGTATTCAGCCGGCTCAGCTGATCCTGAATATTGCCGAGCTGTGTGTTGATGGTGTCGGTACGCGAGGTCAGGATGCCGCCGCTGCCGGTGATGTTGTCCACCAGGGTGCCAAGCTGCTTGCCGGCGCCCTGCAGGGCGGTCACCACGGCGCCGTAGTCGGTGTTCACCGCGTCGGTCAGCTTGCCGCTGTCCAGGCTCAGGGTACCGTCGGCGTTGGCGGTCACCCCCAGGTCCATGAGCGTGGCATAGCCGGTGCCGGCGCCGGGGATTTTCTGCACCACGCCGTTTTGAAACTGGGAGACCAGATTGCGCAGGGTCGGATCGCCGAGCAGCAGTCCGGCCTGCTTGGTCTTGCTGTCGTAGGACGCCAGCTTTCCGACGTCGTTGGCCAGACCGTTGTAGGCATCGACGAAGGCCTGGACCTTTTTCGTCACGGCGCTGCTGTCCGGCGTGACATCGAGCGACACCGGCACGCCGCTGCTGATGCCGGTGAGATTGAGGGTCACGCCCTGGACGACATCGCTCAGGGTGTTGCTTTGTCCGGTGATGGCGATGCCATTCACGCTCAGCTTGGCATCCTGCGCGGCCGCGGTCTGGCTCACGCCGGAGGTATTGTCCGTGCCGGCATAGGCCAGGCCCGCAAGGGACGGATCGCCGGCGGTAATCTGCAGGGCGTTTTGCGTGCCGCTCTTCGAGGTCAGGGCCAACCGGTAACCCGAGCCATCGTTGACGATGGTGGCCGAGACGCCGAAGTTGGCCTGATTGATCGCCGTCGCCACACCCTGCAGGGTGTTGTTGGAACTGTCGAGCGTGATCGTCTTGCTCGACGTCGCGGCATTGGCCGTGAACGTGGGCGGCGTCGTGCTGTTGTCGTAGCTGCCGAACTGGAAGGTCAGCGTTCCGGTCCCGACGACATCGGTCGGCGCGCTGTAGGATGCGCTGGCCAGGCTTTGCGCCTGCGCCAACTGCGTCACACTGATACTGTAGTTGCCGGCGGTGGCCGTGCTGTCAGTGGTGGCGGTCAACACCGCGCTGTCGCTGGAGCTGGCCTGATAGCCCAGCTGCAGGTCTTTCAGTGCCGACAGGCTGTCGCCGATACTCGACACGTCGCTGCTTAGCGTACCGAAGGCGGACAGCTGTGCATTCAGCGTGCTCGCCTTGTTTTTCAGCGTGGTCTGCTGCGGGCCGAAGTCCGCCTGCAAGAGCTGATTGACCAGGGATTGAACGTCGATCCCTGAACCGATTCCCGGTGAACTGATGGCTCCCGACATGATTCGCTTGTCCTGTGTTGCGTTCAGCCTTCGATTTTGAGGCCGGTGGATGACACCTTCTGGGCCTCATGCAAAGACTGAGCCAGTGCCAGCATGTATTCGGCAGGAATCTGGCGGATGACCTTGCCGCTATCCTGGTCACGCACCTTGATCACCGTCTCGCCGCTGGCCTTGTCCACGCTGAACTCCAGATTGCGGCGCTGGGTCTGCAGATAATCGTTAACCTGAACGACGGCCTGTTCGAGGTTGGCGGTCCCCGATTTGCCGCCCTGCCCGTTCTCCGCCGGCAAGGTCTTGCCGGTATTCGATTCGCCGGGATTCGTGGCCTGGGATTTGGCGGACGCATTCACGCCGGTCAGACTGCCGTAGGCCAGGACGTTGTTGATGAACTGACTCATTGTTAAAGCCTCCCCTGCGTGATCGACAACCTACAGGTACGAATCAGCGGATAAGTGCCGGGGACCCGATGTCCCCGGCACGGTACTACCCTGCCCTTACTTGAGGAGTGAAAGTGCGATCTGGGGCTGGGCATTGGCCTGAGCCACCATCGCCACACCGGCCTGCTGCAGGATCTTCGCGCGGCTCAGCGAAGCCGTTTCGGAAGCGAAGTTCGCATCCTGGATGCGCGAACGGGCGGCCTCGGTGTTCTGAGACGCCGTCTGCAGGTTCGAGATGGTCGCCTGGAAGCGCGACTGCATGGCACCGAGCTGGCCACCGAAACGGCTCAGCTGGGACAGGGCGAAATCCATCGCCTTGATGGCGTTCTTGGCGTCGCCCTCGGTCGACACGCTGGCGCTGTTCAGGGTCAGGGTGTTGCTCGCCGTCACCGAAGCGATACCGACCTTGGCCGCATCCAGGCCCGCGTTGTCGGTCACGGTGATGGAACCGCCGACCTTGGTGTACAGCTCGATACCGGCGCTGAAGGTCTCAGCACCGGCGTTCAACGCGACGTTCGCGCCGGTGGAATCCAGGGCCTGGAAGTCGGTGGTGCTAGCCGCCACCGTGATGTCGGCGCCCGAGCTGTTGGACAGGTCGATGTTGCCACCGTTGTCCTTGGCGGTCACACCGGTCTGATCGCTGTAGGCGTTGATGGCGCTGATCACGTCGGTTTCCGTCGCACCGGCGGCCACGCTGACGTCCACACCGTTGACGGTGATCGTGGACGCGCCGCTGTTGGTGTAGGAGAAGGTGCCCTTGGTGGTGTCGGCACGCTGCGCGTAGACGCCGGTTTCGCTGCTCACGTTGTTGATCGCGGCGGCGACGTCGGACACGCTCGTGGCGCTGCTCAGATCCACCGAGGCGGAGGCGCTGCTGCCCGCGATGGTGATGCTGCCGAGACCGCTGATCTCGGAGGTCAGCACGCTGTTGCCGTCACCGTAGGATGCACCCAGGTTCTGGCCGCGCACGTCCAGGCCCTGCGTGGTGATGGTCTGTCCGGCGTTGGCACCGACCTGGAAGGTCAGCGAGCTCAGGCTGCCGTTGAGGATCGATTGGCCGTTGAACTGGGTGGACTGCGCCGTGCTGTTCACCTGCTGGATGGACTGCTGCACCTCGGAGTTGAGGGCCTGGCGGTCCTGCGGCGAGTTGGTGGAGTTGGCGGCCTGGATCGCCAGGGTACGAATCCGCTGCAGCGAATCGGTGACGGTGTTCAGCGCACCGTTCGCAACCTGGGCGAAAGAGATGCCGTCGTTCGCATTACGCACGGCCTGGTTAAAGCCGTTGATCTGCGAGGTCATACGCTGAGCGATCGCATAGCCTGCCGGATCGTCGGCCGGGCTGTTGATACGCAGACCGGAGGACAGACGGGACAGCGCCTGATCCAACGCACTCTGCGACTTGCTCAGGTTGTTTTGCGCGTTCATCGACGCGATGTTGGTGTTGATTACGAGCGACATGTCTGTAACCTCCGTTACTTGCTAGTCGTTTCGATACACGTTCCGCCACGTGGCGGAGATTCGTCGGTGCAGTCAATGACTGCCTACACCCAGCGTATCGGCCTTAGGGGAGGGAACTTTAGGGACAGGTAAAGAATTTTCTGCGCTCTTTCGGCGACGCACGGCTACGTCGCGGCAAACAAAAAACCGGCGGCCGGCGACACACGCCGACAGACGAAAAGGCCTCCGCTGCGAAGAGGCCCTGTAGCTACGAATGGACTGTGGAGCGTGCTTCAGTCCCGTTTGTCATCCAGCCGGAAGCGCTCCATGATCTGCGTCACATCGATCGAGAGTCTCTCCTGGTGACGACTCTCCTCGGCGGCCTGCATGGAACTCGTGCGCAGCTTGCCGATGCCTTCGCTGATGACCAGCAGGTTGTTGTTCACTTCTTCGGACACGGCGCGCTGTTCTTCGGCCGCCGTCGCGATCTGGGTACTCATGGTATCGATGGTCTTGATCGCATGCGCGATCTCGCCCAGGGACTCCGCCGCCTCTTCCACCTGCTGTTCGCTTCTGTCGGCGTCCTCACGCACGTGCGCCATGAATTCGACCGCCTCCCGGGCACCGCCCTGCAGACCTTCGATCATGGTCTGAATCTCGGCCGTCGAGCTGCGGGTACGGTTGGCCAGCGAGCGTACTTCGTCGGCGACCACGGCAAAGCCCCTGCCCTGCTCGCCGGCGCGCGCGGCCTCGATGGCCGCGTTCAGCGCCAGCAGGTTGGTCTGCTCGGTGATCTGCGTGATCACCTCCAGAATCTTGCTGATGTCCTCGGTCTGCTTTTCGACCCGCCCAATGAGTTCCACGGCCTTGCGCACCCGCCCCACCAGACTGTCGATACCGGTCATCGCCGACGTCGAGGCGAGCGCCCCCTGATGCGACAGTTCCTGGGCATCATGCGTGGCCTTGGCCGTATCCGCTGCATGACGCGAAACCTCCTGACTGGTCGCCGCCATCTGATTCATGGCCGTCGCCACCTGGTCGAGTTCCATGTCCTGTTGCGACAGGGACGATTCCGTTGATTCGGTGATTTCGCGCAACCTCAACACCGACCTGCAGACCTCGTCGGCGGCGTCGCGCACCTGCCCGATCATACTGCCCAGGTGCCGCTGCATGCCGCCGGCGCTTTCCGCGATGCGGCCCAATTCGTCACGGGTGATGACTTCTACGGAATGAGTGAAGTCGCCGTCGGCGAGCCGCTGCAGGTCCTGCACCAGCGCGGCGGTCGGGCGCAGGATCGAGCGCCGCATGAAATACATGAACCAGATAAACGAGATGACGATCGCGACCCCCATCAACGCCATGCTCAGGGAGATCCTGTCCTCGGCGTGCTGCGCGATGGCCTGGATAGCCGGCAGGCTGGTATGACCTTTCTGATAGTGGGCGATGTCATGCAACCCGCTTGATGCCACCCACAGTCCATACAGGGAGGAACCCAACAACAATACCGTTCCCGAGCCTGTAATCACGATCAATTTGTTGCGTAAACTGCTGCCGATGAAACGTATCATTCTCAACCCCGTTCTCCGGCGCGGATCATCGCCAAACCCGCGATGCGTACCGCACCTTTATTTTCGAAGCGTCTCTCCGGACGCTTTTAGGATATTCACCTGCCTGAAACCGAACGCATGTCGATCACCGTTCGTCTTCACAAATACTTGAACAACGACAGTCCCTGCACCTGGAGGTAGGTCTTCTGCGCGGCCTGCAGGCCGGTCAGCTGCAGGTTCAGCTGACTGACCGCCTTGGCGTAATCGAGATCCTGTATGCCTGACTGCGCCGTCTTGAGCTGCACGCCCCAGTCCTGCTGAAGCTGTTGCTGGCTCTGCACGGAAGTCAGCCGTGAACCCACCGCCGCCTGCACATTGACCATTCGTCCCAGACCCTGATCGAGCGCCACCAGACCCTGGTTTATGTTGTTGTGCAGTTTCGCCAGACTGGCGGGACTGCCGGTCGGCGTATTCAGGGTATCGATGACGTTCTGCACCGTCTGAAACAGATCCTGCTGCTGGCTGGGCGCGATGGTGAAAATGTCGCCTGCCGCCGGTGCGCCTTTGATGGATGTCTGGATCCCGGCAAAGCTGATCGATTCGCCGCCTTGATAGGTCTGATTGCTGAGCAGCGTGGTACCGGTCGTGGTATCGACCACGTTATAGGTATTGCCGTTCACGAACTGCAGCTGATAGGTGTCGTGCGTATAGGCAGAGGCATCGATCACCTGCCCGGGGTCGATGACGCCGGTGCCGGTGTTGGTCGCCGCAGCGGTCGCGGTGAAATCGCCGTTGCCGTTGAGGATCTGCATGAACACGCTGCTGCCGGGATCGTTGGTGGCTAGTGTGCGGTTGGCGTCGATCTGCAAAAAACGCTGGGCATTGTCGCCCGCATAGGCAAACCCACCACCGGGTTTGATGGAAAACGGCTGCGTGGTGGTTTGTGAGCCGGCGAAAATGTATTCGCCGTTTGCATCGCGGGTATTGCCCAGGGAGACCAGCTGCTTGAGCGACTGGCTCAGTTCGCTGGCGATGCTCGCCCGGCTTTCGTCCGTTTGAGAATCATTGTTGGCCTGCAACACCAGGGTACGCACGCGCTGCAGTGCGTTGCTCACCTGGCCGAGCGCACTTTGTTCCAGGTTGAGCCGGGCCGTGGCCGCATCGCCGTTGTGCGTGTACTGGGTATTGGTGTCGATGGCGCTTTGCAGGTCGAGCGCCTGTGCTGCACCCGCCGGATCGTCGGCCGGATTGACGATGCGCTTGCCGGTGGACAGCTGCTGCTGGGTTTGGGCCAGCTGGCTTTGCTTGTCCAGGATCAGGCTGATACCGAGGGCGTAGCTTTCACTGGTCGAGATACGCATGACCGTCAACCTCCGCGCACTGCGGACAACAGGGACTGGAACAGCGTGTTGGCAGTGGAGATCACCTTCGCCGACGCCTGGTACGCCTGCTGATACTTGACCAGCTGGGCCGCCTCTTCATCCAGATTCACCCCCGAAATGGATTGCTGGATGGAGGTTGCCTGATCGAGCAGCGACTGCTGGGTGGCGGCGTTGCTCTGCGCAGCCTGCGTGTTGCTGCCGACCTGCGCGACGAGCTGACTGTAGGTATCGCCCAGCGTGGCGGTACCACTCTGCAGGTAACGCTGCTGCTGGATGCCCGCCAGCGCCAGGGCGTTGCCGTTGTCGCCCGGACCGGTCGCGCCGACCGAAAAGCTGTCGCCCGCCTGCGCCGCACCGCCCAGTGTGACCTGCCAGCCGTTGTAGGCGACGGTCGTGCCCGCCGGGTTGTACGCGTTGGTCACGGTCGCACCGCTGGTGTTGTCGGTCAGGGTGTAGGTGTTGGGCGGATTGTTCAACGTGATGGTCACGTCGTGGCGCAGATTGGGATCGGCGATGTTGGTCACCTGCGCCGTCGATACGGTCGCCGTGCCCGTGTTGGTTCCGGCCGCGGCACTGACCACCGGGGCGGCGGCCGCGACCTGGCGCGGATCGTCGATGGCCAGTCCGATGGACTGTGCGGCCTGCCGCGTCGGCTCGATCTGAAATCGGTCACCGGCGGTGACGGTGCTCGGCACCACAATACTCAGCCCGTCCGCCACGAAGGGATTGGCTGCGGTTCCGGCACCGGTCATGGTCACCGTCTGGTTGGTGGTCGCATTTCTGAGCGTCCAGTTACTGCCGTCGTAGCTGAGCTGATAATCCTTGGCGGTCAACGCGGCGGGATCGCTGATCGACACGCTGGGCTGGCCACTGGTAGCTGCGTTGGTCGGGGCCGAAAACACCTTCGGCGTGGGCACGGTGAAGAAATCGCTGCCGAAAGCGCCGGTCAGATCAACCCCCTGATGCTGCTGGACATTGAACTGCTCGGCCAGACCGACGGCCAGGCGGCCCAGAGCGTTCTCTGCGGGGATCACCACCTGATTGCGGGCATCCAGCAGACCGCCCAGCTTGCCGCCGGCAATCACGTTGCCGACCGGCACGTTGCCGCTGCTGGTCTGGAACACCAGGTCGAGCTGGCCGGGATCGCCACTGACGCCCTGCACGGCCAAACGGGTGGTGTTGCCGCCGACCACCAGCGCCTGGCCGGTGCCGATCATCACGTTCACCGAACCGTCGCTTTGCGTGACGGTCTTGACGCTGACGTGCCCGGCCAGTTGCTTGAGCAGCGCGTCGCGCTTGTCGAGCAGGTCGTTCGGCTGGCCGGCCGGACCATTTTGAGGGGACGAAACGATCTGACTGTTCAACTGCGCGATCTGGGTGGCCAGCCCGTTGATGGTGTCGACCTCGTTGGTCAGCTCGCTGTTGACCTGGACACGGCCGCTGTCGATCTGCTGGTACAGGGTCTGGAAGCGGCCGACCAGGACCTGCGCCTGGCTGAGCAGGTCCTGACGCGCCGGGATCGAGTTGGGATCGTTCGCCACGCCGTGCACGGCATCGAAAAAGCCCTGCAGCGCGGGCTGCAGGCCGGCGCTGGAATCGGCCAGCAGGTTGTCCACCTGCGCGGCGTACTGGCTGTAGGTCTGATAGCGGCTGTTGGCCGAGGTCGCGTCGTTCACCTGGTTGTTGGCGAACTGGCTGACCATGCGTTGCACGCCGGCGATCTGCGTCCCGCTGCCGAGGTAGTAATTGCCCGCCAGCGCCGGTTCGTTGCTGGTCTGATCCACGCGTTGACGGCTGTAGCCGTCGGTATTGACGTTGGCGATATTGTGGCTGGTCGTCTGCAACGCCCGCTGGTAGGCCAGCAGCGCCGAGGTACCGATACCCAGAATATCCGATGAGGCCATGCTTGACTCCGATAGACCGTGAGGCTCTCGCCCGCGTTCAGGTTAACGGCGGCTGTCCGGCATTCTTGATACCTGCGATCCAGGTGGCGAAGGCCGGGCGTTTGAGAATGGATTGGATCTTGTCCGCATAGGCCGGATCGGTCGCATATCCGGCATCCTGCAATGCCTGCAGGTACGCCCCCGGCCGGTCGGCCGCAGCCAGTGCGGCGCGGTAACGCGGTTTGCCGCTGATCAGGTCGGCATAGTCGTCGAAGCAGTCCGCCGGCGAGGCATAGGCGCGAAACGCGGCCTGCTCGCGGGTCAGTTGCCCGTCGCGGTATTCGAGCGTGGCGACCCGGGCCTTGTCGCCCGTCCAACCCGCATCGGTCTTGATACCGAACAGGTTGTGGCTGCTGCGCCCGTCACCGGTCTGCGGGACATGACGTCCCCAACCGGTTTCCAGCGCGGCCTGCGCCACCAGCACGGCCGGGTCGACGCCCAGGCGTCTGGCCGCCCGGCTGGCGAGCGGCATCATGTGCCGGACGAACGCCTCGGGTGTACGCGGTACCTCGCCGGCGGACACGGCCGGCGAGGCCGAAGCGGCGGACGCCGTAGTGACGCCGAGTGACGGTTGTGTGCTCTGCCCCAGGGGCGTCGCAGGCGACACCGGCGTCGGCGCCGCTTCGGTCCCGCCCAGGGCGCGCAGAATCATGGCCCGCAGGCCAAGGCCGCCCCCCTGGGCCATGTTCAGGGCCAGTTGCTGATCGTACAGCCCCCGATACAGACGCTGCTGCTGGCTGCCGAACAGCCCGCCCTGCGGCACGGTGTCGCGCATGGACTTGAGCATCATCTGGATAAACAGGGCCTCGAACTGGCGCGCCGCCTCGACCTTGGCCTGCGGGCTCTGCGCCCGGGCCGCCGTCTCCAGGCGCGTCAGCCCCTGGAAGTCGGTGGCCACGGGGGCCGTGGTCGGCGAGGCATCGTAAGGCATGTCAGATCACGACCAGCCGGGCCCGCAGGGCGCCCGCCTTTTTCAGGGCTTCCAGAATCGCCACCAGGTCGTCCGGGGTGGCGCCCACCCGGTTGATGGCCTGCACGATGGAATCCAACGACACGCCCGGCCGGAACACGAAGGCATGCGCCTTTTCCTGTTTGGCCTTCACGTCGGAGCGCGACACCACGGCGGTCTGCCCGCCGCGCGAAAACGGCAGCGGCTGGCTGACCTGCGGCTGCTCGCTGATGGTAACGGTGAGGTTGCCATGCGCTACAGCGGCCGGCAGCACGCGCACGTCGCTGCCGATGATGACCGTGCCGGTCCGGGCGTTGACCACCACCCGCGCCGGGGCGGCGCCGGGCTCGACCTCCAGGCTTTCCAGGGCCGACACGAAATCCACCCGGTCGCTGGCGGCCTGCGGCACCCGGACCTGCACCGAGGCGGCATCGACGGCCTGTGCGGTGCCGGCGCCGAAGGTCTGGTTGATCGCCTGGGTCAGCCGCGCGGCGGTGGTGAAGTCCGGGCTTTGCAGGTTCAGGGTGATGCTGTCGCCCTGATCGAAGGCGGTCGGCACGCTGCGCTCCACCGTGGCGCCGCCCGGAATCAGTCCGTCGGTCAGCGTGTTGACCTGGGTGCTGGAACCGCTCGCCCCCTGGGCACCGTATCCGCCGACCACCAGATTGCCCTGCGCCATGGCGTAGACCTGTCCGTTCGCGCCGCGCAGCGGCGTCATCAGCAGGGTGCCGCCGCGCAGGCTTTTGGCATTGCCGATGGAGGAGACGGTGATGTCCATGTGCTGGCCGGGCTTGGCGAACGGCTGCAGGCTGGCGGTCACCATCACGGCGGCCACGTTCTTGAGCTGCGGATTGACGTTGGACGGCACCGTGATGCCGAAATTCTGCAGCATGTTGATGATGCTCTGGACCGTGAACGGCGTCTGGCTGGTCTGATCGCCGGTGCCGTCCAGGCCGACCACCAGGCCGTATCCGACCAGCTGGTTGCTGCGCAGCCCGGCGATGCTGGCCAGGTCCTTGACCCGTTCGGCCTGCGCGGTAGCGGCACCGAGCAGACCGGCCAGCGCCAGCAGGCAGCCGAGCAGCAAACGTGCGCGGCGACTCACAGCGGCCACCATGCCTGAATGAACTGGGTCAGCCAGCCAGGGCGGTTGGCGTCGTTGACGACGCCGCGGCCACCGTAGGAGATCTCGGCGTTGGCCACCTGCGTGGACAACACCGTATCCCGCGGCGTGATGTCGGCGGGGCGCACGATGCCGCGCACGCGGATGTATTCGCGCCCCTGGTTGAGGGCCACCCACTTTTCGCCCTGCACCACCAGGTTGCCGTTGGACAGCACCTGCGCGACGGTGACGGCGATCACGCCCTGCATCTGGTTGCTCTGCGAGCTGTCGCCCTGACCCTTGAAGGAATTCTTGCTGTTGATGCCGACACCGAGCAGCGGCTTGCCGTTGTACACCACGTCGCCGCCGAGCAGGCTGGGATTGGAAACGTCCATGCTGGTATCGCGCGCCGTGGTGGTGTCCGCCGACTTCTTGGCCGTGGTGCTTTCATTCAGCACCACGGTGAGGATGTCGCCCACCCGATGCGCGCGCTGGTCGGAGAACAGCCGCATGCTGTTGCTGACCTGGTAAATCGCACCGTTGTTGCGCTCCGGTGGACGGGGCGGCTCGGGCATCGTCGCCGCAAACTGCTGATTGTCGCCCGGCGCGGGCCCGGGCGACATGCTGGCGCAGCCGTTCATCAACGCCAGCATGCCGACGACAGCCATCTCCCTGATTATCCTCACCGCGTTCATGTTCGTACCTGCCTCGTCAGACTTAGAGGTTGTTGTTGACGTACTGGAGCATCTGATCGGTGGTGGCGATCGCCTTGGAGTTGATCTCGTAGGCGCGCTGCGTCTCGATCATGTTCACCAGCGATTCCACGGTGTTGACGTTGGAACTCTCCAGCGATCCCTGCTGCAGGGTGCCCACGCCGTTCAGTCCGGGCGTGCTGGTCTGCGGCGGACCGCTGGCGGCGGTTTCCAGGAACAGGTTCTGGCCGATCGGCATCAAGCCGGCGGGATTGATGAAATCGGTCAGCTGCACCGTGCCGAGCTGGGTGGGCTGAGTGTTGCCGGCGACGGTGGCCGTCACCGTGCCGTCGGAACCGATGGTGATGCTGGTGGTGTTCTGCGGCACGGTGATGGTGGGCTGCAGCGGGTTGCCGCTGGAGTCCACGACCTGTCCGTTGCTGTCGAGCTGAAACGAGCCGTTGCGCGTATAGGCGACCGTGCCGTCGGGCATCAGGATCTGGAAAAAACCGCGCCCCTGCACCGCCATGTCGAGATTGTTGCCGGTCTGCACGATGTTGCCCTGGGTGAAGATCTTTTCCGTCGAGTCCACCCGCACGCCGGTGCCGAGCATCAACCCGGAAGGCAGCTGGGTGTTCTGCGATGACTGGGCGCCGGCCTGGCGGACGTTCTGATAGATCAGGTCCTCGAACGAGGCCCGGCCCTTCTTGAAACCGGTGGTGTTGACGTTCGCCAGATTGTTGGCGATGACGTCCATGCGCGTCTGCTGTGCGTCCAGCCCGGTCTTGGCGATCCACAATGCGGGTGTCATGGTTGCTTTCCTCTCCTATCAGCCGGCCTGCAGCAGCTGCGCGCTGGCCTGGTCGTTGTTTTCCGCGGTTTTCATCAGCTTGACCTGCATCTCGTACTGCCGGGCCAGCGCGATCATCCGCACCATCGAATCCACCGTGTTCACGTTGCTGCCCTCCAGCGCGCCGGAGGTGATGGAAACGTCGGCGGATACCGGCGGCAGCTGCCCGTCGCGGGTATGCATCAGGCCGTCCTTACCCTTGGCCAGATTGCTGGCGGGCGGATTCACCAGCTTGATGCGATCGACCACCGCCAGGGCGCTGGGCAATTGTCCGCTGGGCTCCACGGTGATGGTGCCGTCGTGACCGATGTGGATTTGCTGGTTGGGCGGCACCGCGATGGGACCTGAGTTGCCCAGCACCGGATAACCCTGACTGGTGGTGAGCAGGCCGTTGCTGGTGAGCTTGAGCTCGCCGGCGCGAGTGTAGGCCTCGCTGCCGTCCGGCGCCTGCACGGCGATCCAGCCCTTTCCGTTGACGGCCACGTCCAGGGCGCGCCCGGTGGTCGTCAACGGTCCCGGGGTGAAGTCCGTGCCCGCTCCCCCATCCTCGGTATAGGCGCGGCTGTCGTAACCCGGACCCTGGATCGGCACCGCCTGGAAGGCGTCCAGGTCGCGCTTGAAACCGACCGTGCTGGTATTGGCGAGGTTGTTGGTGTTAACCGCCTGCGCCTGCATCAGTTCCTTGGCGCCGGACATGGCGATGTAGAGCATGCGATCCATGATTCAGTACCGGCCGCCGTCTCAGCGTATGTTGATGATGGTCTGGGTGACCGCGTTGGAGGTCGTGATCACCTGCGCATTCGCCTGGAAGTTGCGCTGCTCCGTGATCAGGTCCACCAGTTGCTTGGAGATGTCCACGTTGGAGTTCTCCAGCGAACCCGACTGGATCTGGCCGAACGAACCGCTGCCCGGCGCGCCCTGGCGCACGTCGCCCGAGGCGTAGGTCTGCCCCCAGGTCGTGTTGCCCAGCGGCTGCAGACCCTGCGGGTTGGTGAAGTCCGCCAGCGCTACCTGCCCCAGGGCCTGCGACTGGCCGTTGGTGTAACGCGCCGAGATGACGCCGTCGCCGCTTACGTCCAGACCGGACAGGCGTCCCGAGGTATAGCCGTCCTGGGTCAGGCTGTTGACGCTGCTGTTGTCGCCGAACATGGTGCTGCCGGTGAGATCCAGACTCATGTTGATCGCGGCTGCGCCGGTGGTCGGGGCGTAGGGATCGTAGGCGATCTGCCCCGATGCGGGTGCAGTCAGGTTGCCGTTGTCGTCGAAGCTGATGGTCGCCTGATTGGCGCCGCCCGTGGTCACCGTCGTACCGTCGACCTGTGTCAGCACCTGCCAGGTGGTGGAACCGGGCGTGGCGACGGTGGCCGGCGTGGTGGTGTCCTTGCGGAAGTAATAGATCGCGGTATGCGGCGAACCCAGCGAATCGTAGATGGTGGCCGGCGTCGAATAGGTGTAGGTCGTCGGATCCGCCGTGTTGATGGCGCCCGCACCGAGATCCGGCGCGCTGGCGCTGAGATTCAGCAGCGCGGAGACCTGGGTGGTGGCCTGCGGCGGTCCGGCATTGGTGGACAGCTGCAGGTCGGACAGGCTGCCCAGGTTGAAGGTCGGGTTGCTGGCCGTGGCGTTGATCGGTGAGTAGACCTGCAGGCGCTGACCGTTGGCGTTGACTAGGTAGCCGTTGCGATCGACCTCCAGCGCGCCCGCGCGGCTGTAGACCTGCGAACCGTTGTCGCTGAAGGTCATGAAGCCCTTGCCGCTGATGGCGAGGTCCAGGGTGTTGCCGGTGTTTTCCAGGTTGCCCTGGGTGAACTGCTGGGTGACCGCCTGCAGCTGCACGCCATTGCCGATCGCCTTGTTGCTGATGCCGCCGTAGGCGGTGGCATAGATGTCACCGAACTCGGTGCGGGACGACTTGAATCCGGTGGTGCCGGAATTCGCGATGTTGTTGCCGGTTACCTTGAGCGCCTCGGAGGCGGCATTCAAACCCGTCAATGCAGTACCGAATGACATGACTTGATCTCCTGTTTCGCAGCCTTGTTCAGCTGATTTTCCGGACCTGGCTCAGGTCCACCGTTTCACCATCGACCAATCCCAGCGTTACCGGGCCGCCGTTGCGGCCCAGCGTGACGTTGGAAACCCGGGCCTGCGTCAGTACCGTGCCGGCCTGCGTCTGGCCGTCGTTTTGCACACTGGCGCGCACCGTGTATGTGCCCGCCGGCATCTGCTGCCCGTCCATGCTGATACCGTCCCAGGTGAAGTTCACGGCACCGGCAGACTGCGGCCCCAGATCGAACTGCTTGATCAGCTGTCCGCCGGCGCCGTAGATGCCGACGCTGACCTGCTGGGCCGGCGCGGAAAGCTCGACCATCCCGTTCAAACCGCCGCTGGCGCCGAGCTGCGCCTGACCGGTGGGAACCAGCACATCGCGCCCCACCAGGCTGGCGGCCTGCAGCGCCTGGTTGTTGCTCATCGAGCTGGCCAGGCTGGAAAAGGATTTCTGCATGTCCTGAATGCCGGCCACCGAGCTGAACTGGGCGATCTCGGACAGGAAATTCTTGCTGTCCACCGGCTTGGTGGGATCCTGGTTGGTCAGTTCGGTCACCATGAGCTTGAAGAAGGTTTCCTGCCCGATGGCGGCGGCCGAACCCGAACCGCTGCCGCCCGACGAACTGCCGCTGCTGAAACCCAGTTGTGCGAACAGGTTGTTCGCGGCGTCGGTATTCGTTGTGGAAACGGTCATCGCGGATCTCCTTTTACTTGCCGAGCTGCAACGTGTTACGCAACAGACGCTGCGTGGTCGTCAGCACGTTGACGTTGTTCTGATAACTGCGCGACGCCGAGATCATGTCCGCCATTTGTTCGACGGCGTTGACGTTGCTGGTGTAGACGTAGCCGCTCTTGTCGGCGAGCGGATTGCCGGGCTCGTAACGGCGTCCCACCGGCGCCTGGCTCTCCTGGATGCGGTCCACCTGTACGCCCACCTGGCCCGGATTGCCCTGCGCGTTCTGCAGTTCGGCACTGAAGACCGGCTGGCGTGCGCGGTAGGCGGACTTGGCATCGCCGGTGACGTCGTCAGCATTCGCAAGGTTGCTGGCCACGGTGTTGAGGCGCACGCTCTGCGCCGTCATCGCGGAACCGGCGATATCGAAGATGTTGTAAAGCGCCATGCTTATTGCCCCTTGATCGCCTGCCGCAATCCCTGGATGCGGCCGTTCAGAAAGGTCAGGGTGGCCTCGTAACGCATTGCGGTCTGACCGAACTCGGCCTGATTGCGTTGCAGGTCCACCGTGTTGCCGTCCAACGAAGGCTGCGACGGTACCTGGTACAGCAATTCCTGCCGGGTGCCCGTCGTGCCGCCCGGCTCAATATGTGCAGCACTGGTACGCGTCAGCGCCAGTTGTCCGCCCTGCCCGCCGGCCGCATTCAGCGCTGCCTTGAAGTCGAGGTCGCGCGCCTTGTAGCCGGGGGTGTCGGCGTTGGCGATGTTCGATGCGAGCACTTCCGAACGCTTGCTTTCCAGACGCAGCGCCTCGGGAAAAACACCCAGTGCCTGATTGATCGATAGCGGCATGTCCGCTCCCTAAAGAAATTCCGTAACCAGTCGAAAGCAGGAAAGGTGCCAACCCTGTCGATCCCGATAAATCAATCGATTAGGAACAAACCGATATGCAAAGCGGCAAAGTTTCGCCGGCCGGCGGCAAACTTGCCGCCGGCGGTTCGTCGCGATCCCGAGAAATAAACAGCGGGTTCGCCTGCCGTGGGCAGGCGGCGGTCAGTGCGTCGATGCCGCAGCCGTAGTCGGAGACGGAGCCGTAGTCGGAGACGGAGACGGAGACGGAGACGGAGACGGAGACGGAGACGGAGTTTGCCCGGCGGCGGCCGACCCGCCTTTCGGTGCATAGTCGTAGGCATCGCCCTTGTGCATCGCGGCCTCGGCCTTGCGGCTGAGCACGATGATGCTGATGCGGCGGTTCACCGCGGCCAGCGGATGTTGCTTGTCGAACAGCACCGTATCGCTCAGCCCGACCACGCGCGCGACCTTGGCCGGCTTCATCGTTCCCTGGATCAGGGCACGGCGCGCGGCGTTCGCGCGCTCGGTCGACAGTTCCCAGTTGCTCGTCCCGGCGGACAGGAACCCATGGGCATCGGTATGGCCGGTAATGCTGATCCGGTTGGGCACCCGATTCAGGAAGGCACCGATTTTTTCCAGAATGGTGCGGGCATAGGGTTTGAGCACCGCACTGCCCAGATCGAACATCGGGCGATTCTCCCGGTCGACGATCTGCACCCGCAATCCTTCCGGGGTGATGTCGATCAGCAGCTGATCCTTGAACGGCTTGAGCGCCTGGCTGTGGTCGATGGCCTTTTTGAGTTCCACCTCCAGGCTTTGCAGACGCGCCTGGTCACGCTGTTCGGCAACCGGCTTCGCCTGCGCCTTCGGTGCGGGTGCGGGCACAGGCGAACCGCCGATACTCGGCATCTGCACCGGACCGCTGGTCATATCCTGAGTGCCGCCCAACTTGATCATGCTGGTGCTGGCCCCACCGGGCCCCTGCACCGCGGAAAACGCCATCATGGCGGTCACGAAGTCGGCATAGGCCACCTTCCAGGCACCGCCATGATGCCCGTGTGCCTTGACGATCTTTTTCTTGATGATGATCGGCTGTTTTTTATCTTCCATCGCTCAGGAATCCCTCAACGCTTTTCCTTGAGGAAATCTTCCAGCTCCTGGAAGCTCGGACGAATCGCCGAATACATGGCCTTGCGACCGAACTCCACGGCGATCTGCGGGCTGTAGCCCTGCACCTGGGCTAGGATGCAGGCCTTGACGCTCTCGAGGAAATTCGCCTCTTCGCGGGAACGATGCCCCAGGGCGACGGACAGCGGCGCAACGAAACCGTAGGCCAGCAGAATGCCGAGAAAGGTGCCGACCAGCGCCGCGGCCACGTGTTCGCCGATCACCTGGGGCGGCTTGTCGAGCGAGCCCATGGTGATCACCACGCCCAGCACCGCCGCCACGATACCGAACCCGGGCAGACCGTCCGCAACCCGGTTCAAGGCCTCGGAGGTCAGATGCGATTCCTCGTGATGCGTCTCGAGTTCGAGCGACATCAGATTGTCCAGCTCGAAGGGATTCATGCCACCGGACACGATCAGGCGCAGATAATCGACGATGTAATCCAGTGCGTGGTGATTCTTGAGAATCTTGGGGTAATTGCCAAGCAGGGGACTTTGCTCGGGTTCCTCGATATCCGCCTCGATGGACATGAGGCCTTCCTTGCGGGCCTTGTTGAACAACTGGTACATCAGCCCGAACATCTCCAGGTACATGCCCTTGTTGTATTTCGATCCGCCGAGCAGTGACGGCACACCCTTGATAACCTTGATGACCAGACTCATCGGGTTGGCGGTGACGAAGGCGCCCAGGGCGGCGCCGCCGATGATCATCAACTCGAACGGTTGCAGCAACGCTTCGAGGTGGCCATGCGAAAGCACATAGCCACCCACCACACTACCCACTACCAGAACAAAACCGATAATTGCATTCACTCGACAAGTCCCCGGGATCTGTCACATCAACGACTGCTATCTGCCGGCATGTGTAAACGTGCATGCCGATGTATTCGCGCGAAACGATACAGACGATAGCCAGCCCGCAAGTGGTGATATAGGCTCTCCTGCATGGCGCGCCATTTTGCGTGCGGCTATCCTCATGATCGAACCAGACAAGACCCGCTATGGACAAACCCCGACTACCCTGCCTGGACAGGACGCGTAACGAGCTCAAGAGATTGGCCGATCTGGATACGTTATCGGCCAAACAGCTGGGACATTTAGCCGCCACGGACACGGCACTGGCGGTGGCGTTGATACACCAGGTCGGCACCGTCCGGCATCGTCACCTGGCCAACCCGGTGACGACCCTGCGTCAGGCGGCGCAGATGCTGGGTGTCAACGGCATGATTCGCGAGGCCGAACAGCTGCCCTCGCTGGAGCAGACCCTGCCACCCGAACAGCAGGCGCATTATCGTCGACTGCTTGCGCAAAGCGCCCTGGCCGGACGACTCGGCCTGCGCATCGCCTATGAACAGCACGACCTCGAACCCGGTGAGGTGGCCCTGGCCGCCTTGTTGAACAACCTGGGGCATCTGGCGCTGTGGGTCAGCGATGCACCGCAGATGGAGAGCCTGACCGAACTGGAAACCGCGGGCGGTGCGCCCATACAGGAAGCCGAGTTCGTCGTCTTCGGACAGGGCATCGAACAGACCGCCCGCAGGCTGGCGGCCCAGTGGAGCCTTCCGGAACTCGTCGCCCAGTCCATGGAACCACAAGGCGCCGCCAAACCCCGTATCGTCGGCGTCATGCTGGCCGCCAGACTGGCACAACAGGCACTGCATGCCTGGCGGCTGCCCGGCCTGGGGGACGATTTATCGGTTGCCGCCGACTATCTGCAACTGGAACGGCCGGCACTGGAGCAGTTCATCGACGAGGTCGTCCGGCAGTTCGATGACGACATCGAACGCTACGGCATTGACCCTGTTCCCGCCCAGGCGGAGCAGTCCGTCGAGGCGCAGGAACCCGTCAATCCGCCCTTTTGTCTCGCGCCGCGATCCGACCTGCTGCATGCGACCAAGATCCGCCTCGCCAAGGGGGAATTCGCCGACCGTCAGGCGGTGACTAGAACATTGGTGACCGGACTGCACCGCGGGCTGGGCCTGAACCGCGTGGTGTTCGCGATCTACGCCGGCGGCGACGAGGCGACGCTGACGGCTTCAGTGATGGCCGGCACAGACTACGAGCCGCGCTTCAATCGGTTCCGGCTGGCGCTGGACGGACCGCATCTGTTCACCCGCCTGATGCAAAAACCACAGGCGTACTGGATGCAGGGCGCGGAGCACTACAAGCCCTGGAAGCTGGTACCCATGCGTGTCCGCGATCTGATTCACACCGATCAGTTTTTCGCGGCCTCGCTGTTCACCGAGGGACAACCCTACGGGCTGGTCTACGCTGACCGCCGCCACCCCTTTTGCCGCATGGATGAACTGAGCTTCGCACAGTTCAAGCCGCTGTGCGCCTATGCGACACAGGCGCTGGAAAGACTCACTGCCTGAAGCCGAACCGCCCGACACACCTGCAAAAATCAAAACCCGGTATGCCGGCTCAGCGGCTGTGGCCGGGCAGCATGAATTTCTCCAGCTCCACCAACACGAATACGCTGGCCGAAACCAGTACGATGCGGCCCCAGGCCTCGAGGGTGATGGGCTGGGTCGAAAACAGCAGCTGCATGGGCGGGAAATAGGTATACAGCAGCTGGAACAAAGTCACGGTGACGATCGCGATCCACACATAGGGATTGTCGAACAGGCCGTGCCAGCTCAGCACCGGTTCGCGAATATAACGGGTGTTGAGCAGGTAGAAGGCCTCGAACATCACCAGCGTGTTCACCGCGATGGTGCGGGCATATTCGATCGAGGCGCCCTGCCCGCGCTCCCACAGAAACAGACCGAATACGCCTGCGACGAGAATGGCCGCAACGAACACGATGCGCCAGATCAAAAATCGCGACAGCAGCGGTTCGCCGGGATTGCGCGGCGGGCGGCGCATCACGCCGTGTTCGGGCGGTTCGAACGCCAGTGACAGTGCGAGCGTCACGGCCGTGATCATGTTCACCCACAGGATCTGTACCGCCGTGATGGGCAGCAGACGCCCCATCAGGATCGCGGCGACGATCACCATTGCCTCGGCGGCATTGGTGGGCAGGATGAACAGGATGGATTTTTTGATGTTGTCGTAAATGGTGCGCCCTTCCTCCACCGCGGCGGCGATGGAAGCGAAGTTGTCGTCGGCCAGCACCATCTCGGCCGCCTGCTTAGCCGCGTCGGTACCCTTGAGTCCCATGGCGGTGCCGACGTCGGCGCGCTTGAGCGCGGGCGCGTCGTTCACGCCGTCACCGGTCATGGCGACCACATGACCGTTGCCTTGCAGGGCCTGCACGAGGCGCAGTTTTTGCTCGGGACTCACCCGTGCAAAAACATCGGTATCCTCCACGGCATGCTGCAACGCATCGTCGTCCATGCGGCACAGGGATTCCTCCGTGAGTACGTTTTCACCGTCACCGATCCCCATCTGCATACCGATGGCCCGTGCCGTAGCCGCATGGTCGCCGGTAATCATCTTCACCCGCACCCCGGCCTGATGACAGCGCGCCACGGCCTCGATGGCCTCGGCCCGCGGCGGATCGGCAAGGCCGGTCAGCCCCAGCAGGGTAAGACCCCCTTCCACATCGTCGAAGTCCAGTTCGCGCTGGGTGTCAGAGGCCACCTTGAACGCCAGGGCAAGCACCCGCTGGCCCTGGGCCGCAAGATGGTCGAGCGATGCCTGCCAGAAATCGCGATCGATGGATTCGTCCTCGCCGGCCTCGCGCTGGAAGGCGCAGCGCGGCAACACGACCTCCGGCGCACCCTTGAGATAGATGAACCCGTGTCCGCTGTGATCGTGATGTAGGGTGGCCATATAGCGGTACTCGGCGGCGAACGGAATCACGTCCGTGCGCGGCCAGTTCTCGCGTTCGAAATCGGGCTCCAGGCCCGCCTTGTGGGCCAGCGTGATCAGCGCCACCTCGGTCGGGTCGCCGGCATGTCTCCAGCCGTCCTCGGCCTGATGCAGATCCGCATCGTTGCAAAGCAGGCCGGCGCGCGCGATTTCCTCCACCACCGGGTAGCGGTCGGTTTCGCAGACCTGCTCGCCGCACAGCAGTTCGCCGTGCGGATCATAGCCGCTGCCGGTCACGCGCAGTTCGATTTCCTTCGCCACGATACCCTGCACGCTCATTTCGTTATGAGTCAGCGTACCGGTCTTGTCGGAGCAGATGACCGTCACCGAGCCCAGAGTTTCGACGGCGGGCAGCTGTCGGATGATCGCGTTGCGTGATGCCATGCGTTGCACGCCGATGGCGAGGGTGATGGTCATGATCGCCGGCAGACCTTCGGGGATCGCCGCCACCGCGAGACCCACCGCCGCCATGAACATGTCGACGGCACCGTAATCGCGCCAGAAATAACCGCCCACGAAGGTCAGCGCCGCCAGGCCGAGGATCGCGCCCGTCAGCCAGCGGGCGAAGTCATTCATGCGGCGTAGCAACGGCGTGGTCAGAGTCTGCACGTCGGCCAGCAGGCGACTGATGCGCCCGATTTCGGTGGCGCTGCCGGTGGCGGCCACGATCCCTGTTCCCTGGCCGTAGGTCACCAGGGTGCCGGACCAGACCATGCAGCTGCGTTCCGCCAGTACGGTGTCCTCCGCGACGGCGGTGACGTGCTTGTCCACCGGCAACGACTCGCCGGTCAGCAGCGACTCGTCCACGCTCAGATCACGCACCGCAAGCAGGCGCAGATCGGCGGGAATACGATCGCCCGGTGCGAGCAGAACAATATCGCCGGGGACCAGTTCTTCCGCAGGAATGGTGATCAGGCGCCCGCCGCGCTTGACGACGGCTTGCGGCGAAAGCAGACCGGCGATGGCCTCCAGGGCGTGCTCGGCCTTGCCTTCCTGGATAAAACCTATCAGCGCATTGATGACGACCACGCCGATGATCACGCCAGTATCCACCCATTCGGTGAGCGAGGCGGTGACCGCGGCGGCGGCGAGCAGGACGTAGATCAGCAGGTTGTTGAACTGCTCCGCAAAGCGGCGCAAGGCGGAGCGGCGGGCGGGCGGCGGCAAACGATTGAAACCGTAGGTCTCACGACGGCGCGCGATTTCCTCGACGGCGAGGCCGTCCGGCGTGGACGACAGGGCCGCCAGCGCCTTTTCGGCACTCAGGTTGTACCACGGCTGTTGTGTCATGATGCAGCGCTCAACGAATCATATTCAGCCGGCGCTGCGGACCCTGAGGGCGTCCTCCTGCTCCAGCATTTCGATCATCGATTCCAGTTCGCGGATATCGTCGCTCAATTCGGGAATCAGCACATCCTCCAGCGCCCGGGTGCGCCGTTCCGTCTTCAGGTAATCCTCGTACAGCCGGTTGAGGTTGCCTTCCAGCGCCGCCATCTCCGCGCACAAAATGACCAGGTCGCGAAAGCGCGAACGGCAGAGATCGCCTTCCGGACTCAGGCCGGCGGCCGGAATCTCGTCCGCCACCTCGGTCTCGACATCCACCAGAGATACGCCCAGCAGTTCACGGGGTGCGGCATGCAGCTTCACGCCCTCGAGGCCGGCGGGCGGATAGGTTTGCAGGCCGTCCAGGCCGTGCCGAGCCGACGCCATCTGCAATGCCTGCACGGCGGCGGCGAACGCCGTTTCGAAGCGGCGGCGCACTTCGATGAAGCCTTTGAGCTGGTGAATGATCTCGGCGGCGACCAGGGCGCGCTTTTCGTCCAGAAAGGCGTGTCCCTCGCGCATCACGGTGCGCTCTTCGCGCAGCTCCAGCAATACGGACTGCGAGGGTGTCAGGTCTTCACGCATCGGCCAACTGCGGTTTGATGTACGTCTCGATTTGTTCGTCGCTCAGCCGGTGCAGCTCGCGCAACGGCAGCACGGCCAGCAACCGCCAGCCGATCTCCATGCTTTGCTCCAGCGAGCGGCGTCCATCCTGTTGCACGAATTCGCGTTCGAAACGCGTGCCGAACTCCAGATATAGCCGGTCGGTCGGCGACAGCCCGTCCTCGCCCACCACGCTGGCCAGTACGCGGGCCTGGCGCGCACGCGCATAGGCGGCATACAACTGGGTGGCTAGGGCGGGATGATCTTCATGCGTATAGCCGCGACCGGTGCCGTCCTTCATGAGGCGCGACAGGCTGGGCAGCACCTTGATGGGCGGGAACACGCCCTGCCGGTCCAGCACCCGGTCGAACACGATCTGCCCCTCGGTGATATAGCCGGACAGGTCGGGGATCGGGTGGGTAATGTCGTCCGCCGGCATGGACAGGATCGGCATCTGGGTCAAGGTACCGTCATGGCCGTGAATACGCCCCGCCCGCTCGTACAGGGTGGCCAGGTCGGAGTACATGTAACCGGGGTAACCCTTGCGGCTGGGAATCTCGCCCAGGCCGGTGGAGACCTCGCGCAGCGCCTCACAGTAGTTGGTCATGTCGGTCAGGATGACCAGCACGTGCTTGCCCTGTTCGAAGGCGAGATACTCCGCGGCGGTGAGCGCGAAGCGCGGCGTCAGCAGCCGCTGGGTGCTCGAATCGGAGGCCAGGTTGAGGAACAGCGCGGTGCGCTCCAGCGCCCCGCTTTCTTCCAGGGAACGGCGGTAGTATTCGGCGCTGTCATAGGGCACGCCGATACCGGCGAACACGATGGCGAAATCCTCATGACTGCTGCGCAGCCGCGCGTCGCGCGCGATCTGCACCGCCAGCCGATCGTGCGGCAGCCCGGCGCCGGAGAAGAACGGCAGCTTCTGGCCGCGCACCAGGCTGTTGAGGATGTCGATGCTCGAAACGCCGGTTTCGATGAAGTCGCGCGGCGTCTCCCGCTCCACCGGATTGATCGGCAGGCCGTCGATGGCCAGATGTTCGTGCGCCGCGATGGGCGGTCCACCATCGATCACCTGTCCCACGCCATTGAACACGCGGCCCAGGATGCCGGGACCGACGCCGAATTCGATGGGGTTGTAGAAGATATCGACTTCCACGTCGTCCAGGTTGAGTCCCATGGACTGGTCGAGTATCTCGATGGTCATGTGGGTCTCGTCCAGCGCCACGATACGGCCCATGCGCCGGCGGCCGTCCTGGCCACGCACATGCACCGCAAAATTCGCGGCCACATGCACCGGCCGGCGCATGAACAGCAGAGAACCTTCCAGACGCTCCGCGTTCTGGGTCAGGGTGAGTTGGGCGTGCATGCGTTCAACCGGCATGGGCTTCCTCCGCGCCGTGCTGATCGAGCAGGGACTGCATCTCCTCGTCCAGCTGGTGCTTGAGCGTTTCGAAGGTTTCCATCTGATCTTCGCCGATCTCCTCGCTCATGCGCTGCAGGCGACGATAGATCGGCAACTCGGTAATACGGTCCGGATGCACGGCACGCGCCACGGCCTGCTCGGCCTGATCCATGAAGCGCATCAGCAGCTCGAGAATCGCGGTCTGGCGCCCCGGTGAGCAATAGCGGTCGATTTCGGAAAAGGCCGACTGGCGCAGGAAGGCGTCGTTGACCAGTTCGGCGCAGGCCAGACGCAGCTGTTGTCGATACGGCATTGCGTCCTTGCCGATGATGCGCGCCATACGTTCAAGGCGGACCTGGTCCTCCAACAGACCCAATACCGATCGGCGCAGCTCCTGCCAGCGGCTGTTGCCCTGGGTCTGCCACCAGCCGGACAGCACGTCGGCGTCCTCCGAGTAGGACAGCAGCGGGTTGATAGCCGGATACATGCGCGCCTGTGCGCGCTGTGCGTCCAGCGCCCAGAAACAGCGTACATAGCGCTTGGTGTGCACAACCACCGGTTCGGAAAAATCGCCGGAAGGCGGACTGACCGTGCCCATGACAGTCACCGAGCCTTCTTCCCCGCTCAGGGTCCGCACCCGTGCAGCGCGTTCGTAGAAATCAGCCAAGCGGGAACTGAGGTAGGCGGGATAACCAGCCTCCCCCGGCAGTTCGCCAAGCCGCCCGGAGATTTCGCGCAGGGCCTCCGCCCAGCGGCTGGTCGAATCGGCCATCAGGGCGACGTCCAGGCCCTGGTCGCGGAAGTACTCGGCCACGGTAATCGCGGTATAAATGCTCGCCTCGCGCGCGGCCACCGGCATGTTGGAGGTATTGGCGATGATCACCGTACGCTCCATGAGCGGCCGGTCGTTGCGCGGATCGACCAGTTGCGGGAATTCCTCCAGCATGCCCGTCAGTTCGTTGCCACGTTCCCCGCAACCGACGTAGACGATCACGTCCGCGCTGCACCAGCGTGCCAGCGTTTCCAGCAACACGGTCTTGCCGGTACCGAAACCGCCCGGCACCGCCGCCTTGCCGCCGAGCGCGACCGGGAACAGCGAGTCCAGAATACGCTGCCCGGTAATCAGCGGCTGGGAGACCGGCAGCCGTTCGGCGATCGGCCGCGGCACCCGCACCGGCCAATGATGGACGCCCTGCATTTCCCGGCGCCCGTGCGGGGTTTCGATCTCGCACAATACGTCGCCGATGGTGTATTCGCCGGCCTCGACGAGGCGGTCGACCCGGCCGGCCAGATCGGGCGGCGTCAGCAGCAACTGATCGGCGGCGTTGGCACGGCTGACCTTGGCGATGGGCTGGCCGGCGGCCACCTCGGTGCCGACGGCAATCATCGGCTCGAAGCGGAAGGTGTCATCCAGCTTGGGTTGAAATCCGCGCGGTACGAACGGCGTATCGAAACCGGTCAGCGGGCGCAGCAGCCCGTCGAAGATGCCGCCGAGTACCGCGGGTGACAACGGGATCGACAGCGGCTGGCCGTGTCCGGTGACCTCGTCGCCCGGGGACAATCCCGTGCTGTCCTCGTAGACCTGGACGGTGATCTCGTTTTTGTTGAGACGAATAACCTCGCCGAGCAGTCGGTGCTCACCGACCTGCACCGATTCGAACAGGGAGAACGGCCGCGTGGTACGGGCCCGTAACAACGGGCCCTGGATTTCGATAATGGTTGCCTGCTGTCCGCTCACGGCGTTTCCTCCCCGGCAATGCGCTCCAGACAGGCCAGCAGACGTGCATTGATGCCCTCGTCATGGGCCAGCAACCCGTTCAGGGTACCGTCGAAGATCACACCTTCAACGTGTATACGGATACCCGCCTCGATCATGTCGTCGAGTACGAAGCGTGGATCCACGTCGCTGCAGTAAGCCAGCTGTTCCCTTACCGGGTGCTCCTGGCGCGTGTCCCAGACGGCACCGTGATGAATCTCCCAGACCCCTTTGGGCAACACGGCGCAGGCATGGCGAACGATGTTTTCCAGCCATGCGGTCTGCACCCGCGGCGACTTCCAACCCTCCAGCAAGGTCTCGCGCAAAACCTCACGCGCCTGCTCCAGGAGAGCGGTGAAATGGCGCTGGTGGTGCTGGCGGCGCGCGGTCGCCAGGCGCGACTTGGCGTATTCGGTTTCACGGGCGATCAGGGTCCGTTCCTCGGCCACCGCCGTGGCCGCGCGTGTACGGGCGGCCCGGAAAGCTGTCCGTATGGTCTCCTCGGCCTCATGCCGGGCCTGCTCAAGGATCGCCTCGCTGCGCTTGCGTCCCTCGTCTTCCAGGTATTCGGTCAGGACTTCGGTTTGCTGCTCGGCCTTCATTGTGACGCTCCGTGGGCAAAGTCCTCGCGCAAGCCGAGGTGACTGCGGATTGCACTGGTGAAGTCCCCCGGTTCCGAAAGCCGACGCACATCCGGCACCTCAAGCACCAGGGGCATCGTCCGCTGACGCAGATCACGCATGACGTCGGCCGGCAGGCCGCGGGCGATATCGACGGTCATGATCAGCATGTCGACGTGGGGCAGATGCGCCTCCAGGGCGAGCAGTGCCTCCTCCGGGCCGACCGCCAGGGACTGGCAGCCCGCCATGCGAAACGCGGCCGCGCTCAATTCATCCCCGAGAAACAAGACCCGCATGACGTCCGCGATCAGACCAGTCGGTTGAGAATAAGGATCGAGATGATCAGGCCGTAAATGGCGATACCTTCCGCCAGACCGACCAGGATCAGCAGACGACCGAACAGTTCGGGTTTCTCGGCCATGGCGCCGACGGCCGCGGAACCGACCCTGCCGACCGCGATGCCCGCCGCCAGCGAGGACATGCCGGTGGCCAGCGCGGCGGCGATCAATCCGCCGACCCACGTATTGCCGCTCATCACCGGCGCCGCGACCGTGGCGGCGTTTTCGGCGGCGGCCCAGGCGTCGGTCCACAACACCGCGGTGAGCAACACGCTGGCAGCTGTCGTAACCAGTACGAGCAGAACAGCCGTATTACGAATTTTTCTGGACATGATCACTCCTGTTGGCCGAGGGGGGGAAAGGCACGGGCCGAAAGGGTCTGCCCGTACCTTGAAGAAAGCGCACAAAAAACTCAAACAACACCAGACGGGTGGTCTGAATGGATACCACCAGCCCTTCGATGGCGAGGATCAGGACATTGCCGATGACCAGGATCACCACAAAGCCGAACCGGTTGCCGGTGGTTTCCGCCAGGCTGATCACTGCAGAGGATAGCCCGGCATGCGCCAATGCGAAGGCGCCGACACGCAAAAAGGAAAGGGTGTTGATCAGGATCTGGAAGGTCGTCTCGATGAGGTGTGCCAGCGCACCGAGCATGCTCGCCAGCATGCGGCCGCGCTCGGCATGGCCCAGCAGATACACCAGCAGGCCCAGCAGGGCCAGCATGAAAAGTCCGCTGTTCAGAAAACCGCCCACCAGGCCCCAGTAAATGACCAGAAACCCGGCATCCCCAACCCAGGCGAAACCGCCGGGGCGGCGCCAGCGCGACTCGAACCCGTTGATGACAATCCCCAGCGTAAGCAGCAGGACCCCGCCGATCAGCGGAATCTCCAGCAATAACAGGGGATCGGAGAGCGGATGCAGCCAGAGCGGCGGGAGCAGGTTTTCCAGCGAAAACACGCTGCCGAACAACGCGCCAAATAATACGGCCGCGCCGCCGCAGATCACCAGAATGCGCGCCACCGGCCAGCGGCGCTGCAGGATCAGGCCGGCGACCGCCAATACCGCGCCCTGCCCCACGTCGCCGAACATGTAGCCGAACATCAGCGGCACGATCACCGCCAGCAGCGCGCTGGGATCCGCCTCGTCGCGGCCGGGAATGCCCAGCGCACGCGTGAACACCTCGAACGGCCTGACCCAGCTGCTGTGGCGCATGCGCAGCGGGGGCGACTTGTCGGTGGGGGCCGGCGGGAAATGCACCAGTCCTCTGACGCCGGCCTTTTCCAGCGCCTTGTCCAGCGGCTCGGTGTTCTCGAGCGTGGTCCAGCCGGTCAGCCAGGACAGGTGCGCGCTTGCTGGCAGATTGTCTACATGCTGCAGCAGCCACTTGCCGCGCTCCAGCTCACCGAGGGCCGAGGGCATGTCGTGGCGCTGATTGATATCGGCCAGCTGCTCCCGGTACTGCGCATCCTCGGCGGCGATGGCCTGCTCGCGCGCGGCGATCTGCGCCTCGAAGTCCGTCACATCCTGCAGCCAGTCGGGCAGATCGCGGCATACCGCGTGGGCGAGACTCATGCCGCGCATGAAAACGCCTTCGCGGTTGCCCGGCACCAGCGCCAGCAGGCAGGCGCCGGTGGGCGTATAGAACGGCAGCGACAGCACGTCCTCGTAAACAGGCTGGGATCCTTCAGGCAGCTGGCAGCAGCACTTGACCGACAGGAACTCGCCGCGGCTCAGCAGGGACAACTCGATTCCCGCCGTATGCAATGCAGTCAGGGCCTCGCGCCAGAACTGGCATTCCTCGCGCTGCGAACGCAACGACTCCAGGGTGTTGATGGACGTGTCGGCATCGACCTGCCAGTCCTCGATGTGCTGAAGCGCGGTGTCCAGCACCGATTCGGGCGGCAGGTCTTCCTGCCCGACGCGCTGAAAGACCGGCTCGGGCCACCAGGTCTGATAACGACGCGTCAGCTTGTCGTAATGCGCCACCTGTTCACGCATGACGTCGAGCCGCAGGCTTTGCTGGCGCCCTTCGCGCATTTCCAGTTCGACCTCGCCGGTGGCGGCGAGCGCTTCCAGCGCGATGACGCATGAGGTGCGCGGCACCACGATCTCGAACCAACGGGCCGGAACCGGACGCAGGCTCATGCGAATCCCACCCTGGCCTCGAAGATGCGCCGGCTGATCAATTCGGCCTGAAGACGTTCCAGCATCCAGAAAAACAACACCAGATAGACTGGCAGCATGATGCGGGCGTCCAGATAGCGGTGCAGCAGACTGCGCAGCGATGGCGCGACCTCGGCCACACCGGCCTGTACAGGGTGCATATGCAAGGCCAGGGAGACGCGCTCCAGCAGTGTGTTTCCTGCGACCGATTCGACCAGGGACGCGGGCAGCCGGGAGCGCAGGCCAGCGAGCCAGAGTTCGCGTATCCCGACATCGGCGGCCAGCGGTGAGCTGAATGTATCACTCAGTCCACCGCGATCCTCGCCGCTGATCCAGGCATCGAGAAACGGATCTTCACGCATCCAGCTGTAGACCTCCCCCTCACGCGCCAGGTGCTCGATTACGCCCAGATAGGGCAGATATCGGCACCACGCCACGGCATCCTCAGTTCCCTCGACCGTCCAGTGGCTCAGCGTTTCGACTTCAGCGAGATAGCGGGCGCGCAGCCGTCGCTCGATTGCATGCGCACCGTCATCGGGCTGCAGTAGCTGGACCCAGGGACCCAACGGCGTGGCACGCGCGCTTGCCAGGAAATGCGCGTAGTCGTTGACGGGATTGAGATACGACCAGTCCTGCTCTGAAGGCAGCTTGGAAAGGCGCCCGAGAATGCGTGCCTCGGTATACGCCGCATCATTGACGATACTCACGAGGCGGCCTTCTTTCCTCCCCTGCTGACGCCGAGCAGTTCATCCGCCATTTCCGAGGCGGCACGACGCACATAGTCCGCATCGTGTTCGCTCATCAGCGGTGCCTCGCGGACTGCCTCGGTCTCGGCGCGGATATCGGCCAGCAACTGGTCCAGCCGGCTTTCCCGTCCCTGGTGAAGCGCCCGGATACGCGCATCAGCACGGGATTCGATCCGGCGCGCGGTCGCACGCGCCTGTTTGAGCAGATCGGCAGCCTCGTCACGCGCCGTTTCGACGGCGTCGGTCGCCGACTGTTCGGCGCTCAGGACGCGATTGATCGCGTCGCTGAGCCCGAACTCCGGTTGGCTGTCATCCGCCGGCATGGCTTCAGTTCACCTTGACCTGCACCAGTTCCTTGCCGTCCTTGTCGACCATATGCACGGCACAGGCGATGCAGGGATCGAAGCTGTGAATCGTGCGCAGGATTTCCAGTGGCTTTTTCGGATCGGCCAGGGTGTGGCGGTCGGCCAGCGCGGCCTCGTAGGGGCCGTCCTGGCCTTGCGCGTCGCGCGGACCCGCATTCCAGGTACTGGGCACCACGGCCTGGTAGTTGTTGATCTTTTCGTCCTCGATCACCACCCAGTGCGCCAGCGCGCCGCGCGGCGCCTCCATAAACCCGACGCCCTTGGCCTGCTTGGGCCAGGTCGACGGATCCCAGAGCTTGTCGTTGAAGGTGGTGAGGTCGCCGCCCTTGATGTTGGCCACCAGGTTGTCGTACCAGGTCGACATCATGTCGACGATGATCTTGGTCTCCAGGGTACGCGCAGCGGTGCGTCCCAGGGTGGAGAACATCGCCTCCAGCGGCAGGTCGAGCTTCTTGAGCGCGTAGTTCGCCAGCTCCTGCGTCTGCTTGTGGCCGGTGGCGTAAAGCATCAGCACGCGTGACAGGGGACCGACCTCCATCACATGGCCGCGCCAGCGCGGCGACTTGAGCCAGGAATACGACGCATCCACGTCGAGATGCTCGTACGGCGGTTTCGGCCCGCTGTAGTCCAGGTTGGTCTGGCCGACGTAGGGATGCAGGCCCTTGTCCTTGCCGACCGAGTAGTCGTACCAGGAATGGGCGACGAATTCCTGCACCTGCTCGGGGTCGTTGAGGTCCACCGGGTGAACCTTGCTGAGGTCGCGGTTCAGGATGACGCCGGAGGGGATGAGATAGCTGGCCGGGTCGTCCATGCCCTTTTCCGGGAAGTCCCCGAAGGTCATAAAGTTGCCGACCCCCTCGCCGCGTGCGAACCAGTCCTTGTAGAAACCGGCGATCGCCAGCGTATCCGGCAGGTAGACGTTGTCGACGAAGTCGCGCATCTCATCGATGACGTTCTTGATCTCCGCCAGGCCGGTGAGGTTGAGCGCGGTCGCGCCCGCGTTGCCGGTATTCGTCGTATCGATGCTGATGGCGCTCGGGGCACCGCCGACCAGGAAGTTGGGATGCGGATTCTTGCCGCCGAGAATGGCGTGCAGCTTGACCACGTTGCGCTGCCAGGTGAGCGCGTCGAGGTAATGCGCCACGGCCATCAGGTTCGCTTCCGGCGGCAGCTTGTAGGCCGGATGCCCCCAATAGGCGTTGGCGAAAATACCAAGCTGGCCGGACTCCACCAGGCCCTTGACCTTGTCCTGGGCGTCCTTGAAGTAGCCCGGTGAGGTCTTGGAATAATTGCTGATCGACTGCGCCAGCTCCGAGGTCTTTTTCGGATCGGCCTTGAGCGCCGACACCACGTCCACCCAGTCCAGGGCATGCAGATGATAAAAGTGCATGACATGGTCATGCACGTACTGGGCCGCGATCATCAGATTGCGGATCAGCTGCGCGTTGGCGGGAATCGTATACTGCAGTGCGTTCTCCACAGCGCGCACGGAGGCGATGCCGTGCACCAGGGTGCAAACGCCGCAGATACGCTGGGCGAAGGCCCAGGCATCGCGGGGATCGCGTCCGCGCAGGATCAGTTCGATACCGCGCACCATGGTGCCCGAGCTGGAGGCGCGCTTGATATTGCCCTGATCATCGGCCTCCGCCTCGATACGCAGGTGTCCTTCGATACGTGTGATCGGATCGACTACGATCGTCTGTGCACTCATTTATTTAAGCCTCCGCAATATTGTCGGCGACCAGCTCCAGCAGGCTGTGCATGGTCTTGTCCCAATGGAAGTGTTCTTGGCCATCGTCGAAGGTCTGACGGCAGTTGGAGCAGCTCGAGATCAGCATTTCGGCCTGGGTTTCCTCGACCTGATGCATCTTGATCTCGAAGGCCTTGTAACGGACCGGATCGGCGCGATGAATCGTCACCACACCGCCACCGCCGCCGCAGCACCAGTTGAAGCCGTGCGAATCCTTCATTTCCCGCAGATCGACGCCCAGCGCGTTCAATACATCGCGCGGGGCCTGGATGGCACCGCCGCGGCGCGACACCTGGCACGGGTCATGGAAGGTGACCGACTTGTTGACCTTCTTGAGCTTGAGCTTGCCGTTGCGCACGTTTTCCGCCAGGAATTCGGAAATATGCTGCACACGAAACGGCAACGGCTTGCCGTAGACGTTGGCACCGCTCCAGCGCATGGCCCCGTAGGCATGGCCGCATTCGGGCAACACCAGCAACTTGGCGCCGATCTTGATGCAGGCCTCGATGAGCTTCATGCTCATGTCGCGCTGCCACTCGCTGTTGCCGGACAGCATGCCGAAGTTGGTGGCCTCGTAACCGTCGGTGCGGAAGGTCCAGGAAAGCCCCAGGGTGTTCATCACCTTGGCCGTATCGGCGATGGCCTTGGGATATTTCATGATCTCGATGGAGGACATCGCCAGCACGACGTCGGCCTGTTCCTCGTCGATATGCATTTCGACGTCGTTTTCGTCGCCCATCCATTCCACACGGTCCGCGAACACGTCGGGCTTGGCGCCCAGCGGGCTGCCCTCGCGTTCGGCGCGCTCGGCCACGGCCCACAGTTCATGCGGCACCAGGCCGGCCTTGAACATGCCGTGGCGTGCCTGGCCGACCAGGGTGGCGATGTCGATGCCCATGGGGCAGACCAGCGAGCAGCGTCCGCACATGGTGCAGGAGTCGTAGACCAGTTCCTGCCATTGCTTGAGCTGGTCGGTCGTCACCTTATGCTTCAGATTGAGCGCGCGGTAGACCGGCGCGAACGGGCCCATCTCCCGCTTGTAGGCCTGCTTGAACGGCTCCAGCTTCCAGATCGGCGTGTACTTCGGGTCGTTGGTCTGCACGTAGAAATGGCAGGCCTCGGCGCACTGGCCGCAGTGGACGCAGGCCTCCATGTGGGAGGCGGCAGTCGCCCCGAAGTCCTTGACGAAACTCTTCATGGCGAGATGAACGCGTTCGTCGTCGTTCATGTCACCCTGCTTGTCGTAACGGACCTCAGGCTTCTTGACGCTGAAGCGGGCGGATTCGGTATCCAGCGGATGTTCGGTATCGATATCGGTTGCACTCATGACTGGGCTCCTTTACGCGCGAACGCGGCGCCCTCCGTGCCGCGTGAAATGAATACCATAAAGCTGTGGCCCAGCTTGGAGAAAGGCAGCCAGACAAACAGCAGTTCCACGCTCAGGATATGCAGTGCGAGCATGGTTTCGTAGCGCAGGGCCAGGTGGGAAAAGGTCATGAGCCCGGTAAGCACCGGCAGGATGGTGACCAGCCAGCTGAAGTAATCGTCGAAATTCGAGATCACCCGCAACACCGGGTGCGTCCAGCGGCGGACCAGCAGCACCACCATGGCGGCGATGGTCAATACGCCGGCGAAGTAGATGATGCTGTTTGGCAGCCCCGGCCAGGACAGGCCGGTAATGTCCTTGATGAGCAGGATGTGCGGCACAAAGAAGAACACCACCACGAACAGGCCGATGTGGAACACATAACTCAACAGGGTGGAGAACAGGACCCGGGAGCGGAAGGCAGCATTCGGCCAGGAACGCGAGAAGATCGTGCCGATCGCGCCGCGCCAGGTACCCGTACCGCGCGGTTCGCTCAGATCGCGCTTGCGCGGCAGGAACAAGACGCCGGCAATGCGCCAGAGGATGCCGAGTACCAGAATGGTCAGCGACCATTGCAGCCCGGGACCACGGGCAAAATCAAGCAAGGTCATTTGTTTTCCTCCTCGGTAAATTTCTTCTGTCGTGCGCGGGCCAAAGCCGCAGCCGCCGCGCCGACGGCCACGCCGCCGGCCGCCGCCAGGGCGATGCCCTCCGCCGTCCCCCAGTGCCCGGTGGAGAGCGGATTGTAGAACCCGCCGGCATCCCAGAAGTTGGGTTCGGAGCAGCCCAGGCACCCATGACCGGACTGGATGGGGAAGCTGACCCCGCCGTTCCATTTGGTGGTGGCGCAGCTGTTGTAGGTGGTCGGCCCCTTGCAGCCCAGTTCGTACAGACACCAGCCGGCGCGGGCACCTTCATCGTCGAAGGTCTTGGCGAACTTGCCCTGATCGTAAAACGGCCGGCGGTAGCAGCGGTCGTGAATGGTGTTGCCGAAGAAGGTCAGCGGGCGCTTGAGGTTGTCCAGTTCGGGCAGCTTGCCGAAGGTCACCACATACGCCAGCGTCCCGGCCATCACTTCGGGAATCGGCGGACACCCCGGCACGTTGATGACCGGCTTGTCGGTGATGATGTCCATCAGGGCCTTGGCGCCGGTGGGATTCGGTTTGGCGCCCGCGATACCGCTGAACGACGCGCAGTTGCCGACCGCAACCAGGGCGGCGGCATCCTTGGCGACCCGGTGCAGGGTGTCGAGCGCGGTATGGCCGGCGGCGGTGTGATATACGCCGCCGTCGCCGGTGGGGATGCTACCGTCCACCACGACCAGATACTTGCCCTTGTTCTTTTCCATGGCCTGCTCGCGGGCCTGTTCGGCCTGCTCGCCGGCGGCGGCCATCAGGGTGTCGTTGTAGTCCAGCGAAATGACGTCGAACAGCAGGGACTGGATGGTCGGGGAGAAGGAGCGCGTCAGCGACTCCAGACAACCGGTGCATTCCTGAAACGAGAGGTAAATAACCGACTGGCGCGGCTTGGTGCTCAGCATGTCGGCCATCTCGGCGGCGCGGGTCGGCGGCAGGGCGAGTACCGAAGACATGGCGGCGCAGAACTTCAGAAATGTTCGCCGGCTTACTCCGTATTCGCTTAGATGCTCGCCGAGTGTCTTTTCGTTATTCATGTGGCGTTCCTCCATCTGCGGGGGTAATCGGAAGATTTCAGGACGACCCGGGGTCGGCCTGTTTGAAGCGTCGTAACGCGGTGCGTATATCTTCGGGATGCGTTTGCAGCATCTCGGGGCAACGGGTCACCTCGATGACGTCGAGAATGGCCTCGCCGTCCATTTCGTAATAGGTCAGCCACCAGACGCCCGGATAGGCCGTTTCGCGGATCTCGGTCAGACCGGCCGCGTCGACCCGGGCGTTGACCTCGCCCTGCCCCAGCTTGTCGCGCAGGATATCGAGGTCGGCCGCCGTCAACGGCAGGCTTTTCAGGTCGACGGCGTTCGCCGTGCCGGATTCCACCAGCTGCTCGAGATGGGATTCGATCTCGCGCATCACGGCATCCGCCATGCCGGTGGGGCCGTCGGGTACCGGTGCGGGTTCGGCGGGTACGACAGAGACTGGAATATCCTGAAGACTCATGCGTCCCAGCGTTCCAATGTCTGACGAACCAGATTGCAGGCCTGGGGAATAACGGCGTTCAGTTCGGGAGTGGGTTCCTCACCCCAGTCGAACATCTTCGGCTGGATCGCGATCAATGCACGGGGTTCCGGGAGATGGCCTTCGAGCCGGGTGATCGAGAGCAGATCGTTGAGACCGACTTCATGGACGCTGCTCTTCTTGCCGGTGGCCACGAAATGGTCCATATCGCCGTTTTCGAAACACTGCATGGTGCCGGGTTCGGCATCCAGGTCCGCGGTGTCGACGACGATCAGGCGCTTGGCCTCGTAAAGCGGACCGGCCAGGGTGAAGCTCAGGGTGCCGCCGTCCATGTACTGGATTTGGTCGTCCGCGCCTTCTTCGGCAAGCCGGCGCACGATATGCACACCAACGCCTTCATCCATCAGCAGCGTGTTGCCCAGCCCGAGTATCAGCGTATCCATCCCAAGGCTCCAGAGTGTTTTCGGCGCGCGCGAATCAGGCCTATGACCCGTCGGCAAACGCCATTCGAGTATACGCCGATTTCTCTTACTCTCAACATCGACACTATCGGAAAAGTGAAGTTCATGCCGGACGATTTTTCAAGCCCGACATGACCCCAGGCATGTTTCAACCGAATCTGACGCGTGTTAGATTGAGTTGCAGAAAAATCCGGGCATGGAGGAGAAAACCGGCATGTGTCTGACCATTCCCATGCGCATCCTGTCCATCGACGGTCTCGTTGCGCATTGCGAAGCCAAGGGGACCACGCGCGACGCAAGCCTGCTGATGATGCAGGATGAACCGTTACAGCCCGGTGACTATGTGCTGATTCACCTCGGCCAGGTCACGCAAAAAGTGACCGCCGAGGAAGCTGCCGCCTCATGGGCGCTATATGACGAACTCTTCGCCCGGCTCGACGGAACGGCGGAATGATTCCCGCGGGCGACACCCTGTTCCACAATCTGCTGCTCGCTTACGACGGCTCGCAGCATTGCCGTGACGTCCTGCACAAGGCCGCGACGCTGGCCAGCCAGTGCGGGGCCCGCGTTCACCTGCTCTCGGTGGCACCCTACCCCGGCCCGATGGCGATCGGCGAAGGATTTGAAACCGGCCTGCTGCTGGAAGCGGACAAGGAACGCTACCAGCAGATACTGGATCAGGGCATTGCGGAAATGAAGACCTTCGGACTCGAGGTCAGCGGCCATCTGGAGATCGGCGATGCGGCGGAACGCATCGCCACCATCGCCGCGGAAGTGGACGCCGATCTCGTCATCGTCGGCCATCATCCCCGGCACGGACTGGAACGCTGGCTGCGCGCCTCGGTCGGCTCCGCCCTGCTCGACCGGCTGGACTGCAATCTGCTGATCTTTCAGGAAAGCACGGATTAATCGCGCGCACAGAATCTGTCTCAAAATCGCGGACCAGGTGTTCAGGCAAGGTGTGGCCCCTTTAGAGACGGGTTCTAGTTCTGCTCCCAGGGCAGCCCTTCATGACGCCACCCTGCGATGGCGCTGCGATGATGGTGCTCATCCAGCGGACCTTCGAAACCGTCTTTGATGGAATAGATGCGGTTGAAACCGGATTCCAGCAGCACCTTGCCGGCCTCCATGGAGCGACGTCCGCTGCGGCAGATGAGCAGGATGGCGGGGCATTCCCCGTCGTCGCAGATCACGCCGCCCAGCATCAGCTCGCGCACCTGCACCACGAAGCGCGGATTGGGCGCCCAGTCGGGCTCGTCCAACCAGGGGATGTGAACCGCCCCGACGGGATGGCCGATCATCAGGTACTCCATGGTCGAGCGCACGTCGACCAGGACGGCCTGCGGCTGTTCCTGCAAAAGCCGGTGGGCTTCGGACGGTTCGAGTTCTTGAGGTGTTGAATCCATAGGCTGACTCCGGGCCTTTAATCTAGCAGATGCGCGGCAATTGTTCGCCGATCAGGCGATCGACGATGCGCTCGCCGCCGAATTGGGTCTGCATGACCACCCTGTTCGCAGGGGCGCTCACCACCTCGCCGATGACCACAGCGTCCCGACCCGCCGGATGTTCGCGCATGGCCTGCAGCACCGCCTCGGCATGGGTCGGGGGGATCACGGCCACCAGCTTGCCCTCGTTGGCCAGGTAAAGCGGATCGAGACCGAGAATCTCGCACACGCCGCGCACTTCGCCGCGAATGGGCAGGTGTTGCTCGTCGACGCGAATCCCCACCGCCGCACTCTCGGCGAACTCGTTCAGCACGGTTGCCACCCCGCCGCGTGTCGCGTCGCGCAGGCAGTGGATGTCGGGACAGGCCGCCAGCATGGCTTCGATCAGGCCATGCAGCGCCTGACAGTCGCTTTGGATGTCGGTTTCCAGGGCCAGCTCACCGCGCGCCTTGAGGATCGCCGCCCCGTGGTCGCCCAGGTAGCCGTTGACGATCACCACGTCGCCCGGCGCGGCGCGCGCGGCCGAGATGTTCACCCCGGCCGGGATCACGCCGATACCGGCGGTGTTGATGAACACCTTGTCGCCCTTGCCGCGCGGCACGACCTTGGTATCGCCGGTGACGATGGTGACGCCGGCATCAAGAGCCGCCGCGCGCATGCTGGCGACGATGTCGCGCAGCAACTCCACCGACAGCCCCTCCTCCAGGATCAGACCGCAGCTGAGAAACAGCGGCCTGGCTCCGCCCACGGCCAGATCGTTGACCGTGCCGTTGACGGCCAGGGTGCCGATATCGCCGCCCGGGAATACCAGCGGGTCGACGACGTAGCTGTCGGTAGTGAATGCCAGCCGGTCGCCCTGCGGCGTGATGTCCTTCAGGTCCAGACGCGCCTGATCCTCCAGCTGCGACAGCCAGGTGTTGTCGAAGCTGCCGACCATCACGTCCTCGATCAGGTCGCGCATGGCGCTGCCACCGCTGCCGTGTGCCAGCGTGATGGTGGCGGCCTTCAAACGACGGCTCACGAAACGGTCTCCGGTGCCGGCTCGTCCACCTGGCGCGTCTTGGCGCCGTATTGAAAATACGCCGCACAGGCGCCCTCGCTGGAGACCATCAACGCTCCCAGCGGTGTTTCCGGGGTACAGGCCGTACCGAATACCTTGCACTCGCGCGGCTTGATGACGCCCTTGAGCACTTCGCCGCACTGGCAGGCCTTGGGATCGGCAATACGCACATTGGGCAGCGCGAACTTTCGCTCCGCGTCGAAAGCGGCGTAGGCGTCGCGCAGGCGCACCCCGGAATGGTCGATGGACCCCAGGCCGCGCCACTCGAAGAACTCGCGCAGCTCGAACACCTCGTTCACGGCACCCAGCGCCTGCGGGTTGCCGTCCTCGGGCACCAGCCTGCGATACTGGTTTTCGATTTCGCAGCGCCCCTCGTCCAGCTGTTTGATCACCATCCAGATCGACTGCAGGATATCCAGCGGTTCGAAGCCGGCGATCACCAGCGGCCGGTGATACTGCTCGGCGATGAACCGGTAGGGCTGCGAACCGATCACCAGGCTGACATGCCCCGGCCCCAGAAATCCGTCGATCTGCATGTCGGGGGAGTCGAGGATCGCCTTGATGGTCGGGATGATGGTGATGTGATTGCAGAACAGGGAAAAGTTATTAATACCCTGCTGCTCGGCCGCCAGCACCGTCAAGGCGGTGCTGGGCATGGTGGTTTCGAAACCAAGCCCGAAGAACACGACCTCGCGATCGGGGTTTTCCCGCGCAATCTTGAGCGCATCCAGCGGCGAATACACCATGCGCACGTCGGCGCCGTCCGCCTTGGCCTGCATCAGACTTTTGCGCGAACCCGGCACGCGCATGGCGTCGCCGAAGGTGGTGAAGATCACTTCGGGGCGCTCGGCGATCGCCACGCAGTCGTCGACCCGCCCCATGGGCAGCACGCAGACCGGGCAGCCGGGACCATGCACCAGTTCGATGGCGTCAGGCAGCATGTTCTTGAGGCCGAACTTGAAAATGGCGTGCGTGTGCCCGCCGCACACCTCCATCAACTGCAGCGGGCGATGCCGTACGGTGGTGTTGCGCGCCAGCAGGCGCTCGATGTCCTTGATCAGACGTCGTGCCTTGTCCGGGTCCCTGAATTCGTCGACGTATTTCATTCTATTCCGCAAATATTGCCAGGCCGGCCGGATCGCTGCGTATCAGCTGCCGACATGGGTTGATTGTTTGTTTTGATACGGCGTCATGCCGACGGGCCGCGATCGTCTGCAAGCAGCGTATGCACCAGATCCCAAAGAATGTGGTACGAGGCCAGCTGGCACTCCTGAATGCGATGAATGCTGTCGCTGTGCACCACCAGGCAGTGATCGAGCCCGGCACGCGCCATCTCGCCGCCATCCATGCCCGCCAGCCCGATGGTCAGCAGGCCCAGTTCCTTCGCCTTGGCGAAGGCGGCCAGCAGGTTGTCCGAATTGCCGCTGGTCGAGACGCCGAGCAGCGCATCGCCCGAACGGGCCAGCGCCACCAACTGACGCACGAACACGTGCCGAAAGCCGACATCGTTACCGACCGCCGTCAGCATGGCATTGTCCGCCGAGAGGTTGACCGCCGGCAGGGCCGGCCGCCCGGCCGTCACCGGATGCAGGAACTCCACCGCGATATGCGACGAGTCGCAGCTGGAACCGCCGTTACCCATGGTAAACAGCCGGCCCTTGCGGCGATAGACATCGGCCAATCCACGTGCAGCCGCCACCAGGGCCTCGCCCTGTTCGGCAAAGAATGTCTGTTTTGCCTGTACGCTTTCGGCGGCCTTTTCGCGTACCGATTCGAGCAGCGAATTCGCCTCCCGCTCGGGGTTCTTACGGCCGCCGCCGAGAAACGGATAAAGGGAATTAAGACCGTCGTCCATCGCTGGTAACGGGCGCAAGCCGCCGGTCAGGCCCGCCCGAACGCCTCCATCTCGTTCTGGAGTTCATCCAGCTGGTCGAGCAACTCGAGGGTGTTTCTGGCTTCCTCGGCGTCGATACGACTCATGGCGAATCCCACGTGCACCAGCACCCAGTCTCCGATGCAATCCGTCGCGGAATGGCCGTCGTCGACGATGCAGGCGATGTTCACTTCGCGCCGCACCCCGCTGACATCCACCGTCGCCAGCAGGTTTGCCTCATCGATAACTGCAACGATTTGTCCGGGAATGCCCAGGCACATGAAGTGAATCTCCTGATACGCGTGGTCAGTCGCCGTCGGCCGTCAATGCGGCACGCGGCGCGACGCGCAAACGGTAATAGGCGATGGCGAACGCCCAGGTGACGAGCATGATCAGTACCACCGCGAAACCGATGGTGCCGAAATCCAGGCCGTCCAGCCAGACCCAGAACGGCCCCCGGCCGCCCAGACGCGGACCCAGGATCTGCAACCACTCCAGGGTTCCGACGATCAACGCGACCCCCACCGCCATGGCGGTAATGATGGTGTTGAAGTACAGCCTGCGCAGCGCATCGGACAGGGCCCACTGATAGGCGCGCAGCATGACCAGCCCGTCCAGCGAATCCAGCAGGGTCATGCCCGCGGTAAACAACAGCGGAAAGATCATGATGCCCCAGAGCGGAAAATCGGAGGTGGTCGCCAGGGCTGCGGAAATGCCGAGGATGGCGATCTCGGTGGCGGTATCGAAGCCGAGGCCGAACAGCACGCCCAGCGGATACATGTGCCAGCTCCGGTTCACGCGCCGGAACAAAAAGCGGAATACGTTGGCGAACAGGCCGCGCTGATCGAGCAGCACATTGATGTCCTCTTCGCGCAGCGCCTGGGTATCGCGTCCACGGCGGTGGTCTCGCCAGGCCTTGATCAGTTGCCACAGGACCACCAGGTTGATCAGGCCGATCAGGGTCAGGAAGGTGGCCGAAACGCTGGTGCCGAAAATGCCGCCGAAATGACTGAACTCGCCGAACTGCGTTTTCAGGCCGCGCGCGCCGAGCGCGACCACGGCCGACAGCGCGATCACCACGGTGGAATGGCCGAGGGCGAAAAAGAAACCGACCGCAACGGGACGTTTGCCTTCCTGGCGCAGCTTGCGGGTGACGTTGTCGATGGCGGCGATATGATCGACGTCGAAGGCATGCCGCGCACCGAACACCCAGGCCAGACCGGCAAGAGCGAGAATGCTGGGCTGGATGGCGGCGAGACCGAAGGCGGCGAGCCAGGACAGGACGTTGAAGGCCAGCAGCGTGAGCAGCAGTACCGCCAGGGGACGACGGGGGATGCCCTGCAGTGCCTGATCGAGGTAACGCATGCGGTCTCTCCTGAGTGTCGGATCGGAACCGGCCGTCAAAGCTGGGTCCTGATCGCGTCCATGGCGGCTTCCAGACTGGCGAGACGATCGCGCAGCATCGTGCTGCGTTCTCCCTCGATCCACTCCAGCCAGTGCTCCATGCCTTCACCGGAACGGGCGGACAGCTGAATCACTTCGATGCGCGGATTCACGCGCCGCGCGTATTCGATGCAGCGGTCCACGTCGAAATCGACATGCGGCAGCAGGTCGGTCTTGTTGAGCAGCATCAAATCGGCCGCGTGGAACATGTCGGGATACTTGATCGGCTTGTCCTCCCCTTCCGTGACGGAAAGGATGGCGACCTTGTGCGCCTCACCGAGATCGAACCCGGCGGGACAGACCAGGTTGCCGACGTTTTCGATAAACAGCAGCCCGTTGTCGTCCAGCCCCAGGCCTTCCAGGGCATGCCCTACCATATGCGCATCCAGATGGCAGCCCTTGCCGGTATTGATCTGCCGTGCGGGCACGCCCGTCGCACGAATGCGGTCGGCATCCATCACCGTCTGCTGGTCGCCCTCGATGACCGCGATCGGCAGACGCGATTTGAGCATCTCGATGGTTTTGGTCAGCAGCGTGGTCTTGCCCGAACCGGGACTGGAGACCAGATTCAGGGCCAGGACGCCGTGTTCGGAAAAGTAGCGGCGATTGCCTTCCGCGTAGCCGTTGTTCTTGGCCAGGATGTCCTGCTCGATCTGCACCATGCGTCCCTGATCGAGCCCCGGGGCATGGGCATGCGCGGGGCCCAGACCGAAATGCAGATCCTGACGATCCCCGTCATGGTCGTGATCATGGGCATGATGACCATGACCGTGGTCATCATGATGGTGATGCTCGTGATGATGAGGGTGGGCGTGATCGTGGTGATGATCGTGCTCGTGTCCTTCGACCTTCACTTCGCCTTCACCGCAGCCACAAACCGTACACATGGTGACACCTCCCTCACTCGAAAAACACCAAACCGCATACCGGCGGTACCATCATCGCGTTGCCGGCGTACGCGAATCCAGGCCTGCCGCCTTCGTTTACACAAAGAGACACCGGTGCGGTGTCGTGGAACGCTGCAGTCTTGCGCAGGCCTACTCGACTTCGAGGTCCTTGACCCGTAACTCGTCGCCGCCCGTCACCTGCAATGTGTAACTGCCACACGCAGGGCAGGGATCGTAACGCTGGGATATTTCAACCGATTGACCACAGGTCAGACACCACGCGCGTCCCGGCAGTTCAATGATGTCGAGTGTAGCGCCTTGGGCGATGCTTTTGCGAGTCACGGCGTCGAACCCGAAGCGCATCGCCTCGAGCTCGACCCCCGCCAGGGCGCCGATCTCCAGGCGCACTGTCTTCACCCGCTGAAAGCCATTCGTCTGTGCCTGCTGCTCGATGATCTGCAGGACGCTCTCGCACAGGGACATCTCATGCATCGTGCCTGATCTCCAGTTGATACTGTACGCAGGGGTCGATCGCGGTAATCCACAGCGCCGCCTGACGCCGCAAGGCCTCCGCATCGGCGGCGCGCAGCCCGGACAACCCCTGCCACAGGGCCCCTTCAGGATGAAAGTTCCATTCCGTCGGCGCAACAATCTGATAAGTATCTACCCGCCCGTCCCGCACCGCCACGCGGTGAATCAGGCGTCCCCGAGCCGCCTCCACCTGGGCGATGCCGGCATCCTCCCCGACGGCCGAACCCTGCAACAGCGCCGGCATGGCATCCACCTCCGGTGCGCACAGCGTGTCCAGCCGCCCGGGCAGCATGGCCAGCTCGACCAGCAGCGCCGTCAGCCGGGTATAAACGCCGCTGCCCTGTCCGCTCACGGCCGCCGCGACACGCGCATGCCCCGACTGCCGCTGCAGCGGCGTGGTCTCGCGCGGCACGCCTTCCCAGTCCGGCTTGGCGACAAACCCCGCGGCGTCCGCGTGCAGACGGGCATCGACCGCCTCGGCCTTGAGCACCGGCAGCGGCTCGAACCCGCCGCCGGAGATGCCGGGGTCCGATTCGCGCACCGCGCGCAGCAACCGGGCGGCCTGCTCAGAAGAATCCGCCTCCCAACGCGCGGCGGCAGCCGCGTCCAGCTCCAGCCAGTCGACCGCCGGCATGCCGAACAGCCAGTCCGACAGCCACGCATCGAGACGGCGTGCCGTCTCCCGCACGGCCGGCCCGGCGGCGGACAGGCGTTCGCCGCTCAATCGATGCACCTGCCCGCCTTCCGCCAGCTGCGCCATCAGTGCCGGCAGCAGGCCGCGCACCTCGCGCAAACACCGGGGATCCGGCGCCTCGTTCCACAGTAGCATCGGCCAGTCGAGCAGCAGCCGCCACAGGTGTTCCTGGGCCGTCTCGGCCAGTACGGCCGCGCCCATGGCGCGCTGCGTGGCCGCATCGGTGGCCAACCCCCGGGCCGCGTCGGCGGCCAGCCGGGCCGCCACACCCTGCGCCACGCCGCACAACGAATAAAGCCGCGGCAGATGCTCCAGCACCTCGTCGACCGGTTTTCCCGCAAAGGCCCGGCTCAGGCCCACCGGCCGGCTGGAGGCGATGTGCACGTCCTGTACCACGCCGTCCCGCCAGTCGATGATAATTTCAAGTTGTCCTTCCAGCGCGGCGCTCACTTGCGCCCGCCCCTTAGCACGCCCTGCAGGAATTCACGCCGACTCATGCCGCCGGATCGCTCGGGCGATGCGGCAAGAAACAGCCCCTTCATGACCGCCTCGGCCGTTTCACGCGCCTGGGCCCGATCGGCAAACGGCTGCATGGTGGTGAACAAGGCGCAGTTGCGATAGCGCCCCAGCCCTTCCGCCTCGGCCAGAACGAATGAATACGGCCCGGCAGGAAAGTCGAGGATCAGTACGTGTCCCAGCGGCAGCTGATCCCAACCGTTCGGCGGCGGCACCAGGTAGGTCAGGTTCATGAACCAGGGGGTAATCAGCACACCGATCTCACCCGCCTCCCAGGACCGGAACCCGACCGCCTCGACCTCGAGGTCCGGATGCACGATGGGCAGTCCCCGCATCCGCTCGCGGTGGATGCGCTCGAAGGTCTCGACCAGGCGCTGCACCATCGGCGTAGTCATGAGCCCTGCGCCTCGAGCAGTTGCGCCGCCGCGATCACGGCCTGCCCCAGCGCCACCCCGCCGTCGTTGCTCGGCACCTGGGCGTGAGTCAGCACCCGCAGGCCCAGGCGTTCCAGCCGATCCTGCAGACCGGCGAGCATCAGGCGGTTCTGGAACACGCCGCCGGACAGTGCCACGGTGTCCAGATGCTGCGCCGCGGCGAGTTCGCCGGCCAGTGCGGCGAGCGCGTCCAGCAGCCCGGCATGAAAGCGCCATGCAATGCACTCGCGGCTAACGCCCGAGGCCAGGTCGGCCAGCAGGGCAGCCCACATCGGGGCCGGATCCAGCCGGGGCGGATCGCCATCGATGCGTGCAAATGGATAACCACCTGGCTCGTTGCCGACGCGGCGTGCCAGCACTTCCAGTTCGATGGCCGCCTGACCCTCGTAATGTATGACGTCGAAACAAATCCCCAGCGCCGCCGCCACCGCGTCGAACAGCCGCCCGCAGGCCGAACTGAGCGGGGCGTTTATCCCTTTCTCCAACATGGCGTCGAGGGTGGACAGCGGCTTGGCCTGGAGGCGCTGCAGCAGGTCGAGCGAGGCGTACCGTTCGCGCAGTTCGGACCAGTCCGGCAATCGCACCAGCTGGGCATAGGTCAGCCGCCAGGGTTCGAGGATGGCGCGCACCCCGCCAGGCAGCGCGACCGGCTGCAGCGCGGCCAGGCGATGCATGGCGCGATAATCCGCACGCAGGAATTCGCCGCCCCACAGGGTGGCGTCCTCGCCGTAACCCAGCCCGTCCAGGGCGATCCCCAGCACCGGCCCGGCGTTCAGCGACCAGCCATTTTCCGCCAGGCAGGCCGCGATATGAGCGTGGTGATGCTGAACGGGCGTGAAGGTCAGGCCGTCGCGCCCGGCCCGGTCCCTGCCCAGTTGGGTGGACAGGTAGCCGGGGTGGGCATCGCCGGCCAGACAGGCCGGCCGGAAGTCGAACAGGCCCTGGAACCGGTCCAGCACCTCCTCGTAGGCGGCCAGGACCCGGGCATCCTCCAGGTCGCCGAGATGCGGAGACAGAATCGCCTGGCCCTCCTTAAACAGGCAAAACGTGCTCTTGAGCTCACCGCCCAGCGCCAGCACCGGTGGAGCCTGCTCAAAGCCGGGCGGCAGCGGCAACGGCGCCGGCACGTAACCGCGCGCGCGACGCAGCAGCCGCGCCTTGCCGGTCACGACCCGCACCACGGAATCATCCACCCGGTTGACGATGTCGCGATCGTGCAGCAGCAGGCCGTCCACCAACGGCGACAGGCGTTCGCGGGCCTCGTCGTTGTCGATGCACTGCGGCTCGTCGCTCAGATTACCGCTGGTCATCACCAGCGGCGTTTCGAACCCGGCCAGCAACAGATGATGCAGCGGCGTGTAGGGCAGCATGAAACCGAGCGCGTCCTGGCCGGGCGCGATGCCCTCGGGCAACGCGGCATCCTCCCTGGCGTTCAACAGGACGATGGGCGCGGCCGGGCTCGCAAGCAGGCCCGCCTCGATTGCATCGCAGTCGGCATAACGCCGGATCACGCCCGGATCACGCGCCATCAGGGCGAAGGGTTTGGCATAGCGCCGCTTGGCCGCGCGCAGCCGGTTCACCGCCGCCGCATTGGCGGCATCGCAGGCCAGGTGAAAACCGCCCAGCCCCTTGACGGCGAGGATCGCTCCCTGCCGCAACCAGGTGGCGGCGGCCGCGACGGCGTCCTCTCCCTCGAGCGCCGTGTTACCCGCGGTCGGCTCCAGCCACACCCGCGGCCCGCATACGGGACAGGCGTTGGGCTGGGCGTGGTAACGGCGGTCGCCGGCATCCTCGTATTCGCGCCGGCAGGCGTCGCACATTACAAAGCCGGCCATGCTGGTCCCGGCCCGGTCATAGGGCACCTGTCGCTGGATGGACAAGCGCGGTCCGCAGTGGGTGCAGTTGATGAAGGGATAGCGGTAACGGCGGTCCGCCGGATCGAAGAGTTCGCGCAGACAGGCGTCGCAGGTTGCCGCATCCGGGACCACGCCGGTGCGCACCGCGCCGTGCTCGCTGGTACGGATGGAAAAACCGTGCGGCGGGGTATCATGCAGCGGCCACGTCTCCACCGCCTCGATGCGCGCCAGCGGCGGAGCCTCATCTTCGAGCCGGGCGAGAAACGCGGCCCTGACCGCCGCTGTCGCCCACAGGTGGATCAACACCCCCTCGCCGTCGTTGCACACGTCGCCGTCGACACCCAGCGCCTGCGCCAGTCGCGCCACATGGGGCCGGAAGCCCACGCCCTGCACCAGGCCGCGCACGCGCACCGCCAGACCTTCCGCGACAGGGGATTCGGGAACCGGCGTGCTCTCCTCGATACTCAAGGACATATCCGCGCTGGGAGGGTCTTCGGCAAATGGATATCCATCATAACGGATGGAGAAACCGCGGGCAGGCGGATACCGGTCTACCAGCATGCCCATGCCGCTTCGATGACACGGCCAAGCCTGCACTCAGGTCTCGCGCCACCGTTCCAACAAGCGATGAATCTCGTGAATACAGACATCGATGGCGGCCGCCACCGGAACGCTCAGGGGATGGTCACAGAACTCGGGGCGGGCGGCCAGCGGATCGATCTCGATCCCCAGCAGTGCGAAGTGATCAGGTAGCGTGCCCAGCTCACGCCCCAGCGCCAGGGCCTGCGACACGCCGAAACCGTGGCTGCTGAGGCTGTCGGGCTCGGTGATCGTCGTTTGCGGATCGAGCTGCAACAGCGTGCCCTGCGCGGCGTCGGAACACACGGCATCGATCAACACGGCACCCTGCGCACCGTCGAGGTGGGACAGCAGCGCCATGCCCGGCCGGTCGCAGGCGAGCGCGGCGCAGTCGGCGGCGTAGGCCGTCCAGGTGGCATTCGCGGTCAACGCATCGATCACCCGCCAGCCGACCTGATCGTCACCGTACGGCGAACCGATGCCGATGACACGCCAGGGTTTCAAGCGCGCTTGACGTGGATATTGAGAAAGTGGGTCGCGCAGGAAATGCAGGGATCGTAATTGCGGATCACGGTCTCCGCCCGCAGGCGCAGCGCCTCATCCGCCTGGTCCAATCCGAAGGCCGTCAGCGAACGATGCAGGTCTTCCTCGATGCGCAACTGGTTCTGGCTGGTAGGCGGCACGATGCGCGCCTCGGCCACCTTGCCTTCGTCATTGAAGACATAGCGATGCCAGAGCAGACCGCGCGGCGCCTCGGTGCCCGCCGCCCCGATACCGGCCTTGGGGACGGCCTCGACATGGGTTTCGGCCGTCGGCGCGTACTGCCTGAGTATGGCCACGGCCTCGACCAGCGCCAGGTGAATCTCCACCGCGCGCGCCACCACGCTGTGGAACATGTTGCGGCTGGGGAACGTCACATTGGCCTGAGCGAGATTGTCGGCCACCTCGGCCGGCAGGCGGTCGAGATTCAGGTTCAGGCGCGCGAGTGGACCGACCAGATACGGTCCGTCGTGATAGCGCGAAAACAGCGCCGTGGAATGCGGTGCATGGTATTCCTCGAAATGCTCGGGGTACTCGCCGGCATCGATGTCCAGCCCGTCGCCGCTGACGATGTGGCCTTCGTTCATCGCATATTCGTCGGGGTGACGCAGACAGACCGTGACGAAGTCCTGCTCATCCTCGGGCAGTGGCAGCGCCGCCGTCCAGCGCACCAGCGCCGCAGCCTCCGGGATGGCGGCCTCGAGCTGACTGCACAACTGCGCCGCGTCCTCCGCCGACGGGGCGTGATGAAAACCGCCCACCATCACGCCGACCGGATGCACGGAACGCCCGCCGAGCAGGCGCAGAATGGCATTGCCCAGCCCCTGCAGGCGCAGGCCGCGCGCCACCTCTTCCGGGTGCTGCTTGCCCATGGCCAGCGCCGATTCGAAGCCGAGAAAATCCGGCAGGGCCAGCAGGTGTATGTGCAGGCTATGGCTTTGCAGCCATTCGCCGCAATACATCAGGCGGCGCAGGGCCCGTACCCACGGCGTGGGCTGCACGCCGAAGGCCTGCTCCATGGCGTGCACCGCGCTCATCTGGTAGGCGACCGGACAAATGCCGCAGATGCGCGGCACGATATCCAGCACCTCCCAGCCCTCGCGGCCCTCGAGGAATTTTTCGAAATAGCGCGGCGGCTCGAAGATGCGCAGGTGCAGGGTCTCGATCCCGCCGTCGCGCACCTCGAGCTCCAGGGCACCTTCGCCTTCGACCCGGGCCAGCACCGGCACATGAATGCTTACATTGCGCCGTTCAGTCATCCTGCTTCCCCTTGGCCATGCCGGCGGAACGGAACGGCTCGGCATGGCTGGTGATGAAGTGGAAACGCCGCCGCACCGCCTCGGGTGCCAGACCCAGGCCCGCGAAGCGTTGACTCAGACTCGCCGGATTGGCGTTCTCGGCCGGTCCGTAGCAGGCGTAGCAATCGCGTCCGAAACGCGGGCAGATCGCGCCGCAACCGGTGCGCGTCACCGGCCCCATGCAATGGGCGCCCTGGGCGACCAGCACGCACACCGCCTGGCTGCGCTTGCACTCCAGGCAGACCTTTTCATTTTCCTCCACCGGAGCCACGCCGAACAACAGGGCGCGCACGGCGGCAAGCACCTGCCGAGTGTTCACCGGGCAGCCCCACAGTTCGAGATCCACCTTGATGTGTTCGGCCACCGGGGTGGCGGTGTCCAGCGACTCGATGTATTCGGGACTGGCGTAAATGGCCTGTTTCCAGGCTTCGGCATCGGCGAAGTTGCGCAACGCCTGCAGGCCGCCGGCGGTGGCACAGGCGCCGATGGTGATGACGTAACGGCTTTGCGCCCGCACCTGACGCACGCGTTCCAGTTCGTCGGGCGTGGAGATGCTGCCCTCGATAAAGGCGATGTCGACCGCCGCATCCGGGTCCATCGGGCCCGCCTCGGCGAAATGCACCAGGTCCACCAGCTCGCTCAGCTGCAGCAGGGCTTCGCCGGCATTCAGAAAGGCGAGCTGGCAGCCGTCGCAGGAGCTGAACTTGTGGACCGCGACGCGTGGCTTGGGAGTATCGGATTCAGACATGACTCACGCTCCTCGCCGCCTCAGAAACCCGGCGTGCCGAACAGGTCACTGATCTCGGGCCAGCTGAATACCGGACCGTTTTTACACACGAAATGCGGGCCCATCTGGCAATGGCCGCAATGACCCACCGCGCACTGCATGTTGCGCTCCAGGCTGAGCCACAGCGATTCGGCGGGAATGCCCTGCTCAAGCAACAGATGCGCGGAGGCCTGCATCATGCGCTCCGGACCGCACATCATCACCACGGCCCGTTCCGGATCGATCTCGGCCTGATCGAACAGCACCGTGACCGGGCCCTCCGCTCCGTGCCAGCCCGGGCCGGCCACGTCGGCCGCCAGCAGCACCTGGGTCTGCGGCAGGGCGGCCCAGCGTTCGTACTGGGTGCGCCAGATCAGGTCGTCGGAATGCTTGACGCCCTGAATGATGGTCAGCCTGCCGAATTCCCCACGCCGTTTGGTGACGTAATTGATCACCGACATCACCGGCGCACAGCCCAGTCCGCCGGTGACCAGCACCACGTCGCGGCCCCGTGCCTCGGCCAGCGGCCAGCCGCGGCCGAAGGGACCGCGGATGCCGACGCGCGCGCCCGCCTCCAACCTGGCCAGTCCGTCGGTGACGCGGCCCAGCGCACGGATGGTGTGGTCCAGCAGATGATCGTCCTCGGGATCGGAAACGATGGAGATGGGCACCTCGCCCACGCCGTACAGGTACAGCATGTTGAATTGGCCCGGCGCGAACTCGTAGCGCGCATGCGCCTCGGTGTCCGTCATGCGCAGGCGCAGGGTGAAAATGGTGGAAGATTCCTGGATACGCTCGACGACCTCGGCCTCGCGCGGCAGCAACGCCTCAGTCATGGCCGTCCTCCTGCAGCGCGGCAACCTCTTCGGTCAGGTCGATGCCGACCGGGCACCAGGTGACGCAGCGCCCGCAACCGACGCAGCCGCTGCGCCCGTACTGGTCGTGCCAGCCGCCTAGCTTGTGCGTGAGCCACTGGCGATACCGTTTGCGCGTGTCCTCGCGCAGCACGAAACCGGCCAGATAGCTGTGGCCGGCGGTGAAACACGAATCCCAGGCGCGTACGTGTTCGGTGACGTCGCCGGCCAGCGTCGGATGATCCGATTCGGCGTGACAGAAACAGGTGGGGCAAACGGCCGTGCAGTTGCCGCAGGACAGGCAGCGCTCCGCCACCGCCTCCCAGCGCGGATGTTCCAGGTTGCCGAACAGCAGGCCGCGCAGATCATGTGACGGCAGTCCCCGTTGCTGGCTGCGTGCGGCCTGATCGATTTCCTCGTCGGCCTTTTCCTGTGCGCCGTCCGGCACCGGCTGCAGCGGCAGCTCCTCCAGCAGGGCGGTCCCCGCCTCGGTGCCGGCCTCGACCAGAAAACCGTCGTCCAGCTCGTGCAGCGCCAGATCGTAGCCGGCTTCGGCATGCGGCCCGTCGCCGGTGGACGCGCAAAAACAGGTGTCCGCCGGATGCGTGCAATGCACGGCGACCAGGAACAGGCGCTGGCGGCGGGCGGCGAAGTTCGGCGCGGCGACCTCTCCCGCCATGAAATGCTGTTCCTGCAAACGCAGGGCCGCGAGATCACAGGCGCGCACGCCGATCACGGCCAACGGTGCCTCGTCCAAACCCGGGGATTCAAAATGCAGCGTGCCCTGGTCGTCACGGCGCGCGCGCCAAAGCGTTTCGCGCGGCACGAAGGTCAGGGGCTTGAGCGCCTGCGGGCCGTTGGCCCAGGCGAACCAGCGGGAATTGTCACTCGACTCGATGCGATACGAACCGGGAGACTGGGCGTCACGCAATCCTTGAGGAAGCTGATCCGCGCGCTCCAGGCTGTCGTACACGATGGCACCGTCACGCACCTGCGGTCCGACCAGGCGATGGCCGCGTGCGCGCAGGCTGGACAACAACACTTCAAACTGTTTCCGTGGCAACCAATCCATTCGCCCGTCTACCTTGACCCGCGTGATCTGGATGGGCGTTCATCTTGGTGCCTTCCCACCCGCCATTGCAAGTGTTCCTCTCCCCGGCCGTGCGATGACATCCCTCGCGCTGAGGGTAACGTCACCATGTAATCCCCCGACGGTTTCAGCAACATGACGCCATCGGACACATTAAAGTTGCGCAAGCCGACGCCGGTCCGGCTTGCTTGCCATCCTGCGCCGCAACAGCCGGTACGACGTTTCGCAATCCGGCAAGAAATGGCGCATGGCGGCAAGCGGATTGTCCGAATGCGTGAAACCGCCTCGCTCGTCTTGGCGGGTCATTGAACATGTGGCACATTGTGTGACGACAAGTGGGGGCAAATCGTCAACGCCAGGGAGCCATGAATGACTCAGTACCGCTACATCCGCCGTTTTGATGAACTCGGCATCGATGACGTACCGCAGGTAGGTGGCAAGAACGCCTCGCTGGGGGAGATGTATCGCGAGCTGTCCGCCGAGGGGGTGAAAGTACCCAACGGCTTTGCCACCACCGCCGAGGCCTATCGCCATTACCTGGAACACAACGGCCTGACCGAGCGCATCAGCAAGGCCCTCGACGGACTGGACAAGAACGACGTCACCGCCCTGGCCCGCACCGGCAGCCAGATCCGCAGCTGGATCATGCATGCCGAGGTGCCCGAGGACCTCGCCAAGGAAATCATCGCAGGCTATCACGAGCTGGCGACCGACAAGCTGCCGGAGCCCGACGTCGCCATCCGCAGCTCCGCCACCGCGGAGGACCTGCCGGACGCCTCCTTCGCCGGCCAGCAGGAGACCTACCTCAACATCCGCGGCGTGGACAACCTGCTGCTCAGCTGCCAGCGCGTGTTCGCATCGCTGTTCACCAACCGCGCCATTTCGTATCGCGTGGACAAGGGCTTCGGCCACATGGACGTAGCCCTGTCGATCGGCATCCAGCGCATGGTGCGCTCCGACCTGGCCGCGTCGGGGGTGATGTTCACGCTGGACACCGAAACCGGATTCCGCGACGTGGTGTTCATCACCGCCGCCTACGGCCTGGGCGAGAACGTGGTGCAGGGCGCGGTGAATCCTGACGAGTTCTATGTCTTCAAGCCTACGCTCGCCACCGGCCACCGGCCCATTCTCAAGCGCCAGCTCGGCACCAAGCATCTCAAGATGGTTTACGGCCACGACTCCATGGCCGGCCATTCCACCCGCAACGTCGCGGTCAACGAGGCGGAGCGTTCGCGCTTCACGCTCAACGACGACGAGGTGCTGGAGCTGGCCCGTTACGCCGTCATCATCGAAAAGCACTATTCCGAAAAGGCCGGCGTGTCACGCCCCATGGACATCGAATGGGCCAAGGACGGCAAGACCGGCGAGCTGTTCATCGTCCAGGCCCGCCCCGAAACCGTGCAGTCGCTGCGCGGCGCGGCCACCGAGGACATCTACCGGCTGGACGAGCGCGGCGAGGTCCTGGCCGAGGGCAAAAGCGTCGGCCAGAAGATCGCCGCCGGCAAGGCCCGCGTGATCATGGAAGCCAAGAACATGCACCAGCTCAAGCCCGGCGAGGTGCTGGTGACGGACATCACCGACCCGGACTGGGAACCGGTCATGAAGATCGCCTCGGCCATCGTCACCAACCGCGGCGGACGCACCTGCCATGCCGCCATCATCGCGCGCGAGCTGGGCATCCCGGCGGTGGTCGGCTGTGGAGACGCCACGCGCGAGGTCACCGACGGCGGCGAGGTCACCGTATCCTGTGCCGAAGGCGACACCGGTTTCGTGTATCGGGACAAACTGCCCTTCAAGTGCGAGTCGCTGGATATCTCCGGACTGCCCGAACCCGCGACCCACATCATGATGAACCTGGCGAACCCCGAACTCGCCTTCGAAACCAGCCGCCTGCCGAATGCGGGCGTGGGGCTGGCGCGCATGGAATTCATCATCAACACCAGCATCCGCGTCCATCCGCGCGCGCTGCTGGAATACGACAAGCTGGACCGCAAACTGCGGCGCAAGATCGACGACCTGGTGGCGGGCTATCCCGACCGCGAGTCCTTCTTCGCCCTGCGCCTGGCCGAAGGCATCGGCATGATCGCGGCATCGTTCTACCCCAAGCCGGTGATCGTGCGGCTGTCCGACTTCAAGTCCAACGAATACGCCGCCCTGATCGGCGGCGAGCAATTCGAGCCGGACGAGGAGAACCCGATGCTCGGCTTCCGCGGCGCCTCCCGCTACCCCTCCAAGGAATTTTCCGCCGCCTTCGCACTGGAATGCCGTGCCCTGCGCATGGTGCGCGAAGACATGGGGCTGGATAACGTCAAGGTGATGATCCCGTTCGTGCGCACCGTCGACGAAGCCGTGGCGGTGCAGGAGGTCATGGCCGAGCACGGTCTCAAGCGCGGCGAACACGGCCTGGAGATCATGCTGATGTGCGAGATCCCCGCCAACGCCCTGCTGGCCGACGAATTCCTGAAGCACTGCGACGGTTTTTCCATCGGCTCCAACGACCTGACCCAGCTTACCCTGGGCGTGGACCGCGATTCCGGCATGCTGACCGGCTACGACGAACGCAACCCGGCCGTGCTCGCCCTGATGAAGCTGGCCATCGAGGCCTGCAAGCGCCACGGTAAGTATGTCGGCATCTGCGGCCAGGCGCCCTCCGATTTCCCCGAGATCACCAAGTGGCTGGTCGAACAGGGCATTCAGTCCATGTCGCTGAATCCGGACAGCGTGTTGTCCATGACCCGGGTGGTACTCGATACCGAGGGCAAACTGCCCAAATCTTGAGCCTGCGCACCGGCGGGCATTCCCCGCCGGTGCAGACTATAGTCAGCCCTGGGAGGACGGCACGATGGGCGATATGCTGGACACGCTGCGTGAGGACCATGTCAACCTGAGCAAGCTGCTCGTCTTGCTGAGCGATCAGCTTGCCACGCTGCAGGCCGGCGACACGCCCGACTACAACCTGATGCGGGACATCGTCGATTACATCGACAATTACCCCGATCTGGTCCACCACCCGCGCGAGGATGTGATGTTCGAGGTCTATCTCGAACATCACCGCAAACAGCGCAAGGAAATCAACGAACTCATGGAAGAGCACAAGCTGCTGCCCGAACTGACCGACCGGCTGCTGGAAAGCATCGACGCCATCCTCAGCGACGCCATTCAGGAACGGGAAGCCTTCGAAACACGGCTGTACGATTACATCCAGATCCAGCGCCGTCACCTCGATACCGAAGAAGCCACCGTATTTCCGACCATTCGCGCCGCCCTGAAGGAAGATGACTGGCGGCGCATCGAAGCCGAAGTCCCGCATCGCCACGATCCCCTGTTCGGCGACATCCTCGAAAAACAGTACGCCGACCTCTACGAGCGCATCCGCGCCAGCGACTGAACTTTCATCGTTTTACGCGGTCTCCTGCCGCGGCACGGGTGCGTCCGGACGGCACGTTGAAGTGCAACGGCAAACCGGTCCGTTTTTCAATCTGCCACTCGAAATTCAGGAGGCCCTTTTGAAAGAATTCAAACTCGAGGAGCACCTCTGGCTGCAGATCCTGCTGCTGCTCGTCGGCATGGCGATCCTGCTGATCATGGCCAGCCAGGTCTCACAGTTCTATCACGCACTGGTTGCGGATCATGAACGCCACCTGCCCGACGTCATGGACTCCAGCATAAGCGAACGCCTGCAACCGATCGGACACGTCGCCGCCAGCAACCCGGATGCGCTACCCGCGCCGGTCGCCAAGGCGAAAACCGGCAAACAGGTGGTCGAGGCCGTGTGCATACACTGCCATGGCGCCGGTGTGCTGGGCGCCCCCAAGATCGGCTCGCACAGCCTGTGGGCGCCGCATTACGCCAAGGGCATCGCCACGCTGCTCGACCACGCGGAACACGGCTTCAAGAACATGCCGGCGCGCGGCGGCGATCCATCGTTGAGCAATCAGGAACTGAAAAACGCCATCCTCTACATGCTCGGCCAGTCAGGCTTTCATCCCTCGTGAGTCCCCTCCCCAACCGGGCGTGATAAACGCTCGGTTGTTTGCTTCTGTCAGCCATGATCCGGCCCTTTCGGATCATGGCGTGCTTTGTGCATCTTTTCTTCCGTGTCGGGTCTCGACCCGACGGGTCTGAACTGCCGATGTCAATCGCGCCGTTTGCCTGGAGGAAAGCGATCATGGAATCACTCACCGATTCATCCTTACGAATACTGGGACTGTTCATCATCGTCCCGATAACGCTATTCGTCATCCTGGATTTTGGTGTGTTTCTTTTGCTGTTCAGTCTGTTCTGGCTATTCGGGCTCGGCCTGTTGTGCTGTGCCAAAATCGCCCATTGGGCGCCATTGCCGCCGCTGGACACGGCGGAATTGCACCTGCTCATCCGTCATTTCGAGGATCGCTGACCTCGCGGTAGCCATCCCGGCCATGACGGCAGCGGGTTCCATGCTGACGTAACGGCGGCACGATTCAACCCGTCGCCGGCTCAAATCAACCATTCAAACTGGTTGATTTGCCCCGTTCTTCTCTCCTGTTTTCATCCTCTTTCAACCACGCCAAGGGTTTACGCACCCGCCACACGTGGAACGAATACTGCTTGGTTCAAGGCAGACGATACATCCGGAAAGCACAACTTTCGCACCGGCTTGGTGCGCATCAGGGATACATGGTGAAAATTGGACCCGTCAGGAGTGAACGCATGACACGACTGCACTTCGCCATTCCACGCTTCAAATTCGTCCTCGCGGCCGCCTGCATCGGCCTGACGATCGCCTGTGCATCAACCGTACGGGCTGCGACGTCTCTTCATGTCGACGACGGAAACCAGGGCGGGGAAAACGTCATGGACATACGCGGCATCCCTGCCGACTTCAGTCTCAAGCTGCTGAGCGATGGGCGCGATATCTACCACGATCTGCAACGCAGCCTGGAAAGCGAACAGAACCGGGACATTCAAAACACCCTCCTCTACCTGCGCGCGGCACACGACCGGATCGGCGATCTCGATGCGTCACCCGAGCTGGCTTCGGTCAGGGCGCAGACCGATATCATCCGCACCGATCTCGAAGATCAAAGCAAACGTCCCGCGGCCGATTTATGGATACCCGTTCATGCCGAACTCTCCGACGTGCTGGTCGGCGCCGACCCCAAGACACGGGCCCGGCTGCTTGACGATCTCCGCCAGGGACAACAGGCGACCTCGCGCGCGGAACGCAAAATCGCCACCGCGCGGCTCAACGACCTGCTGGACGTGATCGACTACCGCTTCGAGGTCATCCCCCTGAACCACGTGCGCGAAGACGTCAACGCCGCCCTGCGCTCGGCGACCCTGCCCGAGGTCGACTGGCACGCGGTGCGCGAAGCGACCCGCCACGCCATCGGCCTGACCGAGTGGCTGACACGCAGCGAATCGCACGGCCTCGTCCTGGCCTACTACGACGTCGTGGACGCCTACTACACCTGGCCCTGGCACAAATCGCGCGCCCGCCATGATCTCGCCATGGCGGCAAACGACCTGCGGAAAACCGCGGGCGAGCGGGTGCTGGCCGAAACGGCCTCCAAACTCGCCACCGCCGGGCACGACACCATGGCGGAACTCGTCAAACTGCGTGCCGCCCTGCTTTCCAGAATTCACCAACACGAATCGAACGCAAGGCCGCAAGCCAAGTCATAAAAACCAGAAGACAAAGCGAATGCGCCCGCTGCGGACCCGCACAAAACCGCTTACGGACTCACTACCACAGGAGCACGCCATCACATGCCCGCTGCACTACGATTTCGCCACCCAGTGCCCGCCTGCGGCACGGGGTACTGACCATGTTCTGGCTGGTTGCCGCACTGCCACGCTACTTTTATCTCGCGGTGAGCCTGATTCTCATCACCGTGGCATTGCTGCTGGTGTCCTACGGCCTGTTTGAGGTCTGGGTCGCCATGCACGCCGGGCGCGATTTTGTGACGGACGAACTGCTCAACGCCATCGGCGTCATCGTCATCTCGGTCGCATTGGTCGACGTCGCCAAGTTCCTGCTCGAAGAGGAGGTCATGCGACGGCGTTCGCCACGCTCCAGCACCGTGGAAATGCGCCGCAGTCTGAGCAAATTCGTGTCGATCATCGCCATTGCGGTTTGCATGGAATCGCTGGTCTATATCTTCAAGGCCGGCAAGATGGATATGAAGCTGCTCATCTATCCGTCCCTGCTGCTGCTTTCAGGCACGCTCATGATCATCGGGCTCGGCGTGTATCTGCGCGTCACCCAGTTCGCCCTGCGAACCGAATCGGACGCCCTGTTCCGTGATACGAAGAAACGCCCTGACGATGAACGGGCCTGACACGCAATCGCTGGGGAAACGGCTGCGCACCAGCCCTTACCGCTCGATCTGGCTGCCGAGCCTGATCAGCTTTTGCCTGCTGCTGGTCGCGCTGGGACTGCTGGTCGGCATCTCCTGGCTGAACGTGCATCGTCTGGAACCCCTGAGCACCCATCTGCGCGAACTGAGTCGCGTGCAGGACGCTCAGCTCCGGCTGCAGGAGGAACTGGTACGCAGCCTGAGCCAGGGCACATCGGTGTCGGTTGCACAGCTGCATCACCTGCGCGGCGAGGTCACGCAAATCATGAACGACGCGCAGCACCTGCTGCCGCAGACCAGCGCCCATCTCAAACTCGCGCGTCAGGCGCTCAGCAACCTGCAGGACAAACCCGAGGAGGCGTTGATTCTGACCCTGGGCCAGCTACGCCAGGTCATCACCCAGGAGACCCGCGCCCACGAGCAACTGCTCAGCGAGGTGCGGCGCAATACCGAACTCGAATTCCATATCGCCCTGGCCATCGTGATCCTGCTTCCGTTGGCCTCATTGCTGGCCCTGTTCATTTTGCGCAAACGCATCCTGCTGCCGTTGGACAATCTCAGCACGCTCATGTCGCTGCTGGCGAAACAGGATTACAGCACAGCGAACGCACAGGGGGCGGACCCGCTGATCGAGCCGCTGATACAGAACTACAACGTTCTGGTCAGCCGGCTGGCGGAGCTCGAGGCCGAACACCGCAGCCGGCACGCCGACCTGGAGGCGCAGGTGCGCAGCGCCACCCAGACCCTGCTCCAGCTGCAGCGCACGCTGGCGAACTCCGAGCGCCTCGCCGCCGTCGGGGAGGTCACCGCCCGTTTCGCGCACGAACTGCGCAATCCGATGGCCGGCATCCAGATGGCGCTCAGCAATCTTTTGCAGGAGACCGACAACCCCGAACATTGCGAACGCCTGGAACTGGTCATCAGGGAGTTACACCGCATCACCCAGCTCATCAACAGCCTGCTGGATCAAAGCCATCACCAGCCCGAGGCGGCCCGCAAGGTGGAACTGAACACCACCATCAAGGAACTCCTGAGCCTGGTTCGCTATCAAACACCTGAGAACATTCGTCTCGACCACGACGTGGCCCAGGGGCTGCGGTGCCTGGTGCCGGAGGATCGCCTGCGCCAGACCCTCATCAATCTGGTGCTGAATGCAGAACACGCAATCGGCGCACGCGAGGGGCAGATCATCCTGTCCGCGGAACCGGACAGCGGAAAACTCGTCCTGCGCGTCAGCGATAACGGACCAGGTTTTCCCGACACCCTGATCGAACACGGCATTCGCCCCTTCGTCAGCGGCCGGGCCAACGGCACCGGGCTTGGCCTGTCCATGGTCGAACGCTTCGCCCGCGATCTGGGCGGGCAAATCGAACTCAGCAACAAACCCACGGGAGGCGCCTGCGTCACCCTGAGACTGCCCTGCCTAAGCCATGATGCCTAAGACTCTGCTTATTATCGAAGACGAAAACCTGCTGGCCGCCGAACTCGAACGCCATTACCGGCGCCAGGACTGGGAAGTACTGCGCACGGACGACCTGGCCGGGGCAGCCGACCTGTTGTTCGAACAGGGTATGGAGCCTCTGGTCGTGTTGTCGGACATGAGCCTGCCGGACGGCAACGGGCTGGACCTGCTGGAGCGGGTACGCTCGCGGGGACTGACCAGCGAATGGATCTTCCTCACCGGCTACGGCACCATCCCCGACTCGGTGCGCGCGATGCAGCTGGGCGCCTTCGACTTCATCACCAAACCCTGTGACCAGCAGCACCTGGACCTGATCGTCAACGGCGCCGCCCGCAGTGCCCGGGCCCAGCAGCGACTGAACGACGAAAGCCGGGCACGCACCAAACGCTATGCGCCCGAATCCTTCGTCGGCCGCTCAAGCGCCGCGCGAACGGTGCGCGAGATGCTCTGCAAGCTGACCGAGGTGCCGTTCTCCGCCCTGATCATCAGCGGGGAGACCGGTACCGGCAAGGGACTCGCGGCACGCATCCTGCACCATGCCGCGGAACGCGCCGGTTACCCCCTGGTCGAGATCAACTGCGCCGCCCTGCCGCGCGATCTGCTGGAATCCGAACTGTTCGGCCACGAGGCCGGCGCCTTTACCGGCGCACGCGGCCGGCATCGCGGCCTGATGGAACAGGCCAACGGCGGTACGCTGTTTCTGGACGAAATCGGCGAAATGGATCTCGACCTGCAGGTCAAGCTGCTGAAGGCCATCGAAGACCGCACCATCCGCAGGCTGGGCGGCGACCGGGAAATACCCATCGATGTCCAGATACTTGCCGCAACCAATCGCGATCTCATGCAAAGCGTGCGGGAAGGCAGCTTTCGCGCCGACCTGTATCACCGGCTCAGCGTATTCCGCCTCGAACTGCCGCCGCTGCGCGACCGCAAGGAGGACCTCCAGGACCTGACGCCGATCTTCGTCGAGGAATTCAACGCCAAGGCCGGCAAGCGGGTGCGCCATATTCACGACGAGGTGATAACACGCCTGATGAGTCATACCTGGCCGGGCAACGTGCGCGAACTGCGCAACGTCGTGGAGCGCTGCGTATTGTTTTCCACCGACGAGACCTTCCCCGGCAACTGGCTGCAGCTCGGTCCGCGCCTGTCCGAACCCAGCATCGCCTTTCAGGACGAAGAACGGGTATGGCTGCCGCTGGACGGCACCATGACCCTGGAGGATATGGAACGCCATATTCTGGAGACCGCGCTCAAGCGGCATCAGTACAACGTCACCGCCACGGCGCGCGCCCTGGCGACGACCCGCGAGACCTTGCGTTATCGCGTAAACAAGTACAGGCTCAAACCGATGGAACAGTAACCCGCTGCGCAGGCCGGAGGGCCATACGCCTCCGCTCGCAGAGCGGTTCAGGGACGAACAGGAAAGACATCCTGTCCGGTACATATCAACCAATACCGGGCCGACCATGTGGACATCTGGTCCACTGCCAGTCCTAACCGACTGATTATGGAGAAATCAGCGACTGGTATCCCTTTTGCTTCATATCAGGGAAAGGCCACGACTCAGAGAGGAGAGCCAAGATGAGCGAAGCATCCCCCAATCCCCTGGCAAGACTCCATGCCCTCGGCCAGTCGATCTGGGTCGATCACATCGACCGCCAGATGCTCGAGGACAACACCCTCGCCTGCCTGATCGAACAGGACGGTGTGCGCGGGGTCACCACCAACCCGTCTATTTTCGCAGAGGCCGTGGACAGGCATCGCGAATACCAGCAGCAGATCCAGACCCTGGCCGCGCAAGGACACGCCCCCACCGAGATCTACGAACGGATCACGCTCGACGACGTCCGGGCGGCCGCGGATGTGCTGCGGCCGCTGTACGATCGGGCGCAGGGCGGCGACGGCTACGTCAGCCTGGAAGTGCCGCCGGATCTGGCCCGCGATGCGGACGCCACGGTGAAAACGGCGCGTCGGCTCTGGGAACTGATCGGCCGCCCCAACGCCATGATCAAGGTGCCCGCCACCCTGGAGGGACTCGGGGCGATCCGCACGCTCACGGCGGACGGGATCAACGTCAACGTCACCCTGTTGTTTTCCGTGCAGCGCTACCTCGAGGTTCAGCAGGCCTATATCAACGGCCTGAGCGACCGGCTGGAACGGGGTTTTCCAATCGGCCAGATCGCCTCCGTGGCGAGCTTCTTCCTCAGCCGCATCGACACCCGCGTCGATGAACTGCTTACGGAAAACGACGGTCCCGCGACCGAGGATCTGCAGGGCCATGCCGCGCTGGCCTGCGCCGGCCTCGCCTACCGGCACTACGAACAAACCTTTCATCAGGGCGATGTCTGGCAGGGCCTGGCCGCACACGGCGCCCGCCCGCAGCGGCTGCTATGGGCCAGCACCAGCACCAAGAATCCGGCCTACAGCGACGTCAAATACATCGAGGCCCTGATCGGGCCGGAAACCGTGAACACGGTCCCGCTCGATACCCTGGCGGCCTATCGAGATCATGGAAATCCGCAGGCACGCATCCACGACACCATGAAGCAGGCGCCGGCGGTGCTCGAGGCACTCGCCCATCACGGCATCGACCTCAACCCCATCAGCGTGGAACTCGAACATCAGGGGCTCGACAAGTTCGAGCACGCGTACCGGCATCTGCTCGACACCATCGCCGCCCAGGCCGGACAGCCCAAACGGGCGGCCGGCTGACCGGCATGACGGCAGGCGCCGCCGACAGACAGGCAGGGATACTCGTCCTGTTCGGCGCAGGCGGCGACCTGGCCGCCCGGCTGGTCATCCCCGCCCTGTATGCGCTCTACCACCAGGACAAGCTGCCGCAACCTTTCCGGCTCCTGGCTGTGGATCGCGAGGCGCTTTCCCCCCAGGCGCTCGGCAAGCACTGGCAGGGCTTCGCGAAGCATTCCGACGTGTTCGATACGAAGACCTGGCGCGACTTCATGTCCCATCTTGCATGCCAGGCGCTGGATGCAACCGACCCGCAGGACTTCAAGACGCTGCGGGCACCGATCGCCGACTTCGAGAAACAGGCGGGCAAGGCACACCGCATCTTCTACACCGCGGTGCCGCCGAGCCTGTTCGCGCCCATCGCCAAGGGACTGACCACGGCGGAACTGAACCGCCCGGTCAAACGCACCCGGCTGATCGTGGAAAAACCGTTGGGATACGACATCGACAGCTTTCGCATGTTGAACGAAACCCTGCGCGAAGGTTTCGAGGAAACTCAGATCTATCGCATCGATCACTTCCTGGGCAAAGAAACGGTACAGAACATTCTCGCGCTGCGCTTCGCCAACCCGATCTTCGAACCCCTGTGGAACCGCCAGTACATTCGCCAGGTGGTGGTGGACGTTTCCGAATCGCTCGGCGTGGAGCACCGTGCCGGCTATTACGAAAAGGCCGGCGCCCTGCGCGACATGATCCAGAACCATCTCATCCAGCTGCTCACGCTGGTCGCCATGGAGCCGCCCGCAACCTATGAGGCCGAGGACCTCCGCAACCGCAAGATGGACGTCATGTACGCCCTGCGCCCCATCGAACGCGCCCACGCGCACGCGGTACGCGGCCAGTACGCCGCCGGGCGCATCGCCGGCAAACCGGTGCCCGGTTACCGGGAGGAAACGGGGGTGGCCGCCGATTCCAACACCGAGACCTTTGCCGCCCTGCGCCTGCATATCGACAACTGGCGCTGGGAAGGCGTGCCGTTCATTCTGCGCACCGGCAAACGTCTGGACGAAAAACGCTCCGAGATCCGCATTCACTTCAAACCCACACCGCACCGCGCTTTCCCGGCGACTGCCCGCGACGGCACGCATCGCGACTGCCTGTGCCTGCACCTGCAGCCGCAGGAGGGCATCAGCCTGCGTTTTCATGCCAAGGCGCCGGGCCAGCCACTGCGTCTGCAGGACGTCAACATGAAGTTCGATTATCAGGAATCCTTCCAGGGCCATGAGCCCACCGCCTACGAAACCCTGATCCACGACGCCCTGCACGGAGACGCCACCCTGTTCATGCGCGCCGACCAGGCGGAAGCGGCCTGGCGCCTGGTGCAGCCGGTGCTGGACCACTGGGCGGCGACAACGGCGGAGGATTTTCCGAATTACCCCGCGGGCAGTCGGGGTCCCGAGGCGGCGGAACGGTTGTTCACCACATTGCAGGATGGGGAGCCCGATGGCGATACGGCATAATAGGCCATGCCCTTTCTGCACCATGCCCTCGCCACCGCTGCGCCGTGGCTCGATCATTACGGCTACGCCGCCATCTTTCTCACCGTGGGCCTCGAATTTCTCGGCATTCCGCTGCCCGGCCTCACCATGGTGCTGGCCGCCACCCTGCTCGCCAGCCAGGGCGAGATGAACATGGCCACCGTGCTGCTTACCGCGAGCCTGGGTGCCGTAGCCGGCGCCAACGGTGCCTACGGCATCGGACGCCTGGGCGAACGCCGGCTGCTGCTCAGAATCGGCATCAACCGCCGTCACCTGCATCGGCTGCACAACCTGTTCGGGCGCTACGGCGCCGGTCTGGTGCTCGCCGCCCCCTTTCTGGACGGCCTGCGCCAAACTCACGGCCTCGCGGCCGGCATGCTGGAGATGCGCTGGCGGCGCTTCCTGCTGGCCAACCTGATCGGGGTGGCCTGTTGGCTGGGCGGATGGACGCTGATGGCCTACCAGCTCGGACATCACATCGGCGGCCTGCTGGAGCAGATCCATCGCTACCGCCCCTGGCTCATCGGGACTGGGCTCGCGGTACTGGCGCTCCTGATCGCCTATTTGCTGTATCGCCGCAGTTCGCGCCCGGAGAACGGTGTGTGAAGGCGCCGGGCGCGCCTGGCAGCGAAGCGCGCTGGGCCCCCGGCGACAAGTCCCTGGTCGGCTGCGCCCTGCGCAGCGCCCGCCTGTGGTTCACCATCGGACAGGGCATCGTGACCGAGGTGTATTACCCGCGGGTCGACATTCCGCAAATCCGCGACCTGGACTTCGTGGTCGCGGACGGCCGGGGATTCTGGGTCGACATCAAGACCCTGCCCGATCCCCGCCTGCGCCTGCTGCGCCCCGGAACGCCGGCCGTCGAAATGCTGCATCACCACCCACGCTTCACGTTGCGGCTGCAGGTCTGTCCGGATCCGGTACGCGACGTGCTGCTGGTGGAGGTCGAACTCACCGGAGACGACACCCTGCGCCCCTACGTGCTGCTCACCCCGCGGATCGGCGAAAGCGGCGACGCCAATCTCGCCTGGGCGGAACGCCATCACGGACGCAACGTGCTGTGGGCCGAGCAGGGCCCCTTCGGCATTGCTTTGCTTGCGGCAAACGGGGATCAACGCGACACCTTTGAGCGCACCAGCGCCGGCTATGTCGGCGCGAGCGACGGGCTGGAAGACTTTCGCAACCACGGCCGACTGACCTGGGCCTGGGATCAGGCCGGCCCCGGCAACGTGATGCTGACCGGCGAGATCGGACGCCATAGCGTGCTCGCGCTGGGCATAGGCAGCAGCAAGGAATCGGCCGCCACGCTGGCGGCCGGGACGCTGGCCCAGCCGTTTGTGAACATCCTCGAGGACTTCGCCACGGACTGGCTGCACTGGCACGGCCAGCACACCCGCGATCAGGATCTGCATCAGCTGCCGGCGCGGGTGCAGTCGCAGTTCAAGACCTCCGCCATGGTGCTGCGCTCGCACATGGACCGCACCTATCCCGGCGCCATGGTCGCCAGCCTCAGCATTCCCTGGGGGGACAGCCGCGACGTGCGCGGCGGATACCACCTGGTCTGGCCGCGTGACCTGGTCGAATGCGCCGGCGCCCTGCTGGTGCTCGGCGCGGAGGCCGAGGCCCGCAACGTGCTGCGCTATCTCATCGCCACCCAGCACGAGGACGGCCACTGGAACCAGAATCAATGGCTGGGCGGCAAGCCCTACTGGCTGGGGGTGCAACTCGACGAGGCCGCCTTCCCGGTGCTGCTCGCGGCCATGCTGGCCGAGCGCAACGCTCTGGACGGCATTCGCGTCGCCGGCATGGTGCGCGCCGCCCTGGGGTTCATCGCCCGCGAGGGGCCGGCCAGCGATCAGGATCGCTGGGAGGAAAACCGGGGCGTCAACACCTTCACCCTGTCCGTCTGCATCGCCGCACTGGTCGCCGGCAGCCGCTTTCTGGACGATACCGCGCGCGACCATGCGCTGGCGCTGGCCGACTTCTGGAACGCCAACCTGGAACACTGGACCTCGGCAGCGGATACCGCCCTCGCCCGCCGCCTGGGGGTAACCCGCTATTACATGCGCATCGCCCCCAGCCCCATCGTCGGGGACCAGCAGGCCGCCTGGCAGATCCTGCCGATCAAGAACCGCGTCCACGACCCGCATCTGCCTGCCGAGGAACAGGTCGGCACCGACTTTCTGCAACTGGTGCGCTTCGGTCTGCGCGAGGCGGATGATCCGCTGATCCTGGACAGCCTCAAGATCGCCGATACCCTGCTCAAGGTGGACACCCCGACCGGACCGAGCTGGTACCGCTACCACGGCGACGGCTATGGCGAACACCGCGACGGCAGCCCCTACGACGGCGCCGGGCGGGGCCGGGCCTGGCCGCTGCTGACGGGGGAACGCGCGCACTACGAACTCGCCGCCGGCTATGACCCCTTGCCGCTGATCGAATCCATGTGCGCCATGACCGGCGGGCTGGGCATGTTCCCCGAACAGATCTGGGACAGCGAGCCCATTCCCGGGCGGCGCCTTTATCCCGGACGCCCGACGGGATCGGCCATGCCGCTGGCCTGGACGCACGCGGAATTCATCAAGCTCGTCGCCTCGCGCCAGGAGGAGCGTATCGTCGACTGCCCCACCGCGGTATGGGCCCGCTATCACGGCCGGCGCCCCGAGGCCGACCGGGCCTTCTGGTCGCCTGCCGCACCCATCAGCCGCCTCGCACCGGGGCAGACCCTGACCATCTGGCTGCCCGAACCGGCCCGGCTCCACTTCGGCTACGACGGCTGGCAACACATCGCGGACCGTCAGACCCGCGAAACCGGCCTGGGGTTGCACGCGGCCTCCTTTACGGCACAGGAACTGTCCGGACATACGCAGGTCGATTTCACCTGGCAGCGCCACGGGGACGGGCACTGGAGTGGGGAGGATTTCTCGATCCGCCTCGACACGCCGTCGTAGCGGACCGACCACAGGCCGGGAAGCGGCCTGTTAGGATAATAATCAAACACAAAAAAGCAGCGCGGCCGACAGGCCGCGCCATGAGCGGTCTACCATGCGTATACCCTATTACTTCAGCCTGGCCGTGCTCTGGACCGGTGTGGCCGTACTTGCGACCTTCTGGCGGCCGGCACTGTACGGATTGTGGTTCGTGGTCCCGTACACCCTGCTCGGTCTGTACGACATCCTGCTGTCGAATCACAACGTCCTGCGCAACTACCCCGTCATCGGGCATTTGCGTTACATGATGGAATTCATCAGCCCGGAGATCCGGCAGTATTTCATCGAAACCAACCAGAGCGGCCGCCCCTACAACCGCGAGACCCGCAATCTCGTCTACGCGCGCGCCGAGGGCCTCTCGGAAACGCTGCCGTTCGGCACGCAGCAGGAAATCACGGCACCGGGCTTTGCCTATGCGCAGCCCACACTCGCCCCCACGGTACCCTCACCCGCTTCCACCCGCATCCTCATCGGCGGCCCTGACTGCACCCAGCCCTACGATGCCTCCCGCCTGAACATCTCCGGAATGAGTTTCGGCGCCTTGAGCTATACCGCGATCCAGGCCCTGAATCGCGGCGCGCAACTGGGCGGCTTTGCGCACAACACCGGCGAAGGCGGCATCAGCCCCTATCACCACAACGGCGGCGATCTGATCTGGCAGATCGGCACGGCCTACTTCGGTTGCCGCACGCCGCAGGGCAGATTCGACCCCGAGGCCTTCGCCCGCCTGGCGGGCGAGCCGCAGGTCAGGATGATCGAACTCAAGCTGTCGCAGGGCGCCAAGCCCTCGCACGGCGGCATGCTGCCGGCCGCCAAGATCTCGCCCGAAATCGCCCGGATCCGGGGCATCCCCGAAGGCGAGGACTGCATCTCGCCGCCGATGCACAACACTTTCGACTCGCCGTTCAGTCTGCTGCAATTCATCGCCCGCCTGCGCGCGCTGTCGGGCGGCAAACCAGTCGGTATCAAGCTGTGTATCGGCCGGCGCGAGGAATTCATGGGCATCTGCAAGGCGATGCTGGAAACCGGCATCACACCCGATTTCATCAGCGTGGACGGCGCCGAGGGCGGCACGGGCGCCGCGCCGGTGGAATTCACCGACAACCTCGGCACGCCGCTCAACGAGGCGCTGGTGTTCGTCCACAGCTGCCTGAACGGCATCGGTCTGCGTGACCGCATCCGCATCATCGCCAGCGGCAAGATTGCCACCGGCTTCGACATGATCGAAAAGATCGCGCTGGGCGCCGATCTGTGCAGCATGGCCAGACCGATGATGTTCGCGCTCGGCTGCATCCAGGCCCTGCGCTGCAACCGCAACACCTGCCCGAGCGGCGTCGCGACCCAGGACCGCCGCCGGGCGCGCGCCATCGACGTGACCAGCAAGGCCGCCCGGGTGTGCCGTTTCCACCAGGCGACGATGCGCAGTTTCGTCAACCTGTGCGGCGCGCTGGGGGTCGACGACCCGGACGAACTGCAGCCGCACCACATCATGCGGCGCATGGCTGAAGGCACGCCGCGCACCTGCGCGGAGATTTATCCGTATCTCGAAACCGGGGCCCTGCTCGGCGGCTCGCCGCCGCCGGCCTATGCCGCGGAATGGCGGGCTGCCAGTGCGCAGCATTTCTGACCCCGCCCATACCAATCGACAAGGAACCACATGAAGCAACAAGGCAAAATCGGCCTGTGGGGCGCCGTGGCCATCGGCATCGGCGGCATGGTCGGCGGCGGCATCTTCGCCGTCCTCGGACTGTCGGTCCAGCTCACGCACGGCGGCGCACCGCTGGCCTTTTTGTTCGCCGGCCTGGTCGCGCTGCTGACCGGCTACTCCTATGCGCGTTTGTCGGTTGCCATACCGTCGCAGGGCGGTACGGTCGAATTCCTCAACCAGGCCTTCGGCAGCGGCCTGTTCAGCGGTTCGCTCAACATCCTGTTGTGGCTCAGCTACATCATCATGCTGGCCCTGTACGCCTACGCCTTCGGCAGTTATGGCGCCAGCCTGTTCGGCGACCCGCACAGCGCCATGCTGAAGCACAGTCTCATAACCGCGGTCATTCTCGCCCTCACCCTGCTCAATATCGCCGGCTCACAGATCGTCAGCCGCGCCGAGACCGGGATCGTAGTCGTCAAGGTGATCATCCTGCTGGGTTTCGTATTGCTGGGTCTGCAGGCCGTACAACCCGCCCGTCTCACGCCTGACACATGGAGTCCGCCGCTGACCCTGCTCGCCGGCGGCATGCTGATCTTCCTGGCCTATGAGGGTTTCGAGCTGATCGCCAATACCGCGCGGGATATTCGTGATCCGGCCCACAACCTGCCGCGCGCCTTTTACATCGCCATCGGTTTCGTCATCCTGCTCTACATCGCCGTGGCCGCCGTCACCGTCGGCACCCTGTCGCTGCCGCAGATCATTCATGCGCGCGACTATGCCCTGGCCGAGGCGGCCCGCCCCTTTCTCGGTGCGACCGGCTATACCCTGATCGGCATCGCCGCACTGCTTTCGACCGCATCGGCCATCAATGCAACGCTGTACGGTGCGGCGCGCGTCAGCTATATCCTCGCCAAGGACGGCGAACTGCCGGAACAGCTCGAGCACCGCATCTGGAACCAGCCGCTGGAGGGACTGCTGCTGACCACCTTTGCGGCGCTGCTGGCTGCCAATCTGTTCGATCTGAGCAGCATCGCCACCATCGGCAGCGCGGGATTCCTGGTCATATTCGCCCTGGTCAACTTGGCGAACTTCAAGCTGCACGACCGCACCCATGGGAAACGCCCGCTCGCCGCGGCCGGTGTGCTGGCCTGCCTGGCGGCACTGGCCGCCTTGCTGGTGCAAACCTGGCGCGAGGACCCGCAGCGGATCTGGGTGCTGGCAGGACTGGTGGGACTATCGAGCCTGATTGAATGGCTCTACCGGCGGCGGCGCAACCGAAGGCGGCAATAAAAAAGGCCCGGCATTCGCCGGGCCTTGTCTTTTTCAAGCCACCTGAGAAATCAGGCGCCTTGCACGCGGTCCTTCGAATGATCCTTGGCGATCAGCATGTAGATCGCCGGCACCACGAACAGCGTAAACATGGTGCCGATCAGGATACCAGTGAAAATGGTCAGCCCGATATCGAAGCGGCTCACCGCACCGGGACCGGCGGCGATCAACAGCGGCACCACGCCGGTGGCCATAGCGGCCGTAGTCATCAGAATCGGGCGCAGGCGGATGGCGGCTGCCTGCTCGACCGCCTCGCGCTTCTGGCGTCCCTGATGTTGCAGATCGTTCGCGAACTGCACGATGAGGATACCGTGCTTGCTGATCAGTCCGATCAGCGTGATCAGACCGATCTGGGTGTAAATGTTCACAGTCGACAACCCGAGACTGATGAAGATCAAGGCGCCCGAAATCGCCATCGGCACACTGATCAGCACGATGATCGGATCACGGAAACTCTCGAACTGCGCCGAAAGCACCAGGAAGATGATGATCAGCGAGAACACGAAGGTGACGGCCAGCGCACTGCCTTCCTGAATGAACTGGCGTGATTCACCCGCATAATCGTAGCCGAAGCCTGCGGGCAGGAGCTGCTTGGCCTTGTCGCGCAGGAAGGTCAGGCCCTCGCCGATCGACTGCCCGGGCATCATCACGCCCGAGATGGTGGCCGAATTGAGCTGCTGGAACTGATTCAGCTTGTTCGGCTCGACCGTCTTGGATAGCGACGCCACGGTCGAAAGCGGCACCAATGTCCCGCTGGCCGTGCGGATACGGTAATTGTCGAGCATTTCCGGCGTCGCCCTCGCGGCATCGGGCACCTGTGGAATCACCTTATAGCTGCGCCCGGCGAGATTGAAATAATTGATATAGCCGCCGCCCAGCATCGCGCTCAGGGAACTGCCGATATCCCGCATGGAAATGCCCAGCTCGCCCGCCTTGGCCCGGTCGATCTTGATATGGATCTGAGGATTCTGATATTTCAGATCCGAATCCACGAAGATGAACTTGCCGCTTGTCTGCGCCGCCTGCAGCAGTTGTTGCGAAACGTCATAAAGCAGACGCGGATCGCCGGTGGAGGTAATCACGAACTGTACCGGCAGACCCTGGCCGCCGCCCGGCAGGGTGGGCAGCGGGAACACCACCGACTTCAGGCCCGCGACCCCTGCAAGCTCCCGCTGCAGAATAGGCTTGACCTGACTCTGCGACCGGGTACGCTCGCTCCAGGGTTTCATGATAAAGCCGGCGATGACATTGTCGACCTCGCCCCGACCGTTGATCATGAAGTAACGGTCTTTCTCAGGGAAGCTGTCGAATATCTTCTCGAACTCGTGGGTGTACTTTTCCACGTAGGGCAACGTGGCGTCCTTCGGCGCGTTGGCGCTGATGAACAGCACGCCCTGATCCTCTACCGGCGCCAGCTCGTGCTTGGCCGTGCCGTAAAGAAAATAGATGCTGCCGAGGATCACTACGGCCATCACATAGGTGACCGGGCGATAATTCAACGAGCCGTGCAACAGATTCTGGTAACGCCTTTTGAGCCCCTCGAACAGGTGCTCCAGAAAATGTTCGAAACGGTTTTCTCTCTCCCCGCCCTGCAACAGCTTGGAGCTCATCATCGGGGACAGGGTGAGGGCGACCACGCCGGATATCAGTACCGCGCCGGCCAGCGAATAGGCGAACTCAGTGAACAGCGCACCGGTCAGACCACCGAGAAAGCCGATCGGGGCATATACCGCGGCCAGGGTGAGCGTCATGACGATCACCGGTCCGCCCAGCTCCCGCGCGCCGTGCAGCGCGGCCTCGAACGGCGACTCACCATCCTCGATATGCCGGTGGACGTTTTCCACCACGATAATGGCGTCGTCCACCACCAGACCGATCGCGAGCACCATCGAAAGCAGGGTCAGCAAATTGATGGAATAGCCCATCAACAGCATGAGGAACGCCGCACCGATAATTGACAATGGAATGGTCACCGCCGGGATCAACACCGCCCGGAAGTTGCCCAGGAACAAATAGATCACCACCATGACGATGACCAGGGCTTCCAGAATCGTCTGCAACACCTCCTTGATGGAATCGCGGATGTATTGCGTGGCGTCGTAAACGATCTTGGAATTCAGCGCGCTCGGCATCTGCGCCTGAACCGAGGGGAAGATTTTCTTGACGTCGGAAATAACCGTCAGCGGATTGGCCGTCGGTGTCGCCTGGACACCGATAAAGGTGGCGCGCTGTCCATTGAAGACCACCGACGAATCGTAGGTCTCGGAACCCAGATCGACCTTGGCGACATCGCCCAGCCGCACCAGGGTGCCGTTATCCTGGGCCACGACCATCTGACGGAATTCGTCCGCGTTGTGCAGATCGGTATTGGCGGAAATATCGATGCCGACCTCATTGCCCTTGGTCTTGCCGACCGACGCCAGATAGTTGTTGGCCTGCAATTTGGCGACGATATCGGCCGGCGTCAGGTTGTGCGCGGCCAACCGGTCGGGTTCCAACCAGACACGCATGGCAAACGAATGGCCGCCGATCACCTCGGCCTGCGCCACCCCCGACACCGATTCGAGCTTGGGCACCACGACGCGATTCAGATAGTCGGTCACCTGCTCGGCCGACATCTGCTCGCTCCAGAAGCTCAGATACATCAGCGCGGTGCGCGAACCGGTGCTTTGCGTGATCACCGGACTTTCGGCGGATGCGGGCAACTGGTTACGGACCTGATTGACCTTGGCCATGATCTGGGTCATGGCGACGTTGGGGTCGAAGTTCAGGCGGATATTGGCCGTAATCGTACTGGTGCCCTGGGTACTGGTGGCGGTGATGTAATCGATGCCATCCGCACTCGCGATGGCCCGCTGAATCGGCGTGGTCACGAACCCCTGCATCAACTGGGCGCTGGCACCGGGATACGAGGTGGTGATGGTAATGACGCTCGTTTCCGTTTTCGGATATTCGCGGACCGGCAGATTGAACACCGCCCGCAGGCCGAGAAGCAGGATCAGCAGACTGATCACCGTCGCCAGCACCGGCCGGCGAATGAAGATGTCCGTAAAACGCATTAGTCGCTGTCCTTCGCCGAATTCTTACCGGCGTTCGAACCCTCGTTCGTAATGACAATGCGCGAACCATTGCGCAGTTTCAGCTGGCCGACCGTCACGATGCGCTGCCCGGCCTGCAGGCCGGTCGTGATCACGACGTGATCGCCCTGTGTCTCGCCGGTCTTGACGTACTGGCGCTTGACCGTCAACTGCGGCTTACCCTGCTTGTCCTTGCCCTCCTCAACCAGGAAGACCGCATCGCCATAAGGGTTGTAGGCGACGGCGGTAACCGGCACGGTAAGCACGTTCTCCTGGATCGGCAGCAGCACGTCAGCCATGGCGAACATACCGGGACGCAGCAGGCCCTCCGAGTTGTCCAGGGTCACCTGAACCTTGAAATTGCGGGTGGCGGGTTCGACGCGCGGGTCCATGCCCGTCACCTCACCCTTGAAGACGTGGTCCGGATAGGTGTCCACGTGCAATTCGACGCTTTGCCCGATCTTGACCTTGGGCAGATCACGCTCCGGCAGGGTGAAGTCGGCGTGCAGCTTGTCGAGGCTCTGCAGACTGACGATCTCGGTTCCCGCCTTCAGGTATTCCCCGGGATCGACGCGCCGAATGCCGACCACGCCCGCAAAGGGTGCGCGAATCGCCTTCTTGGCGATATAGGCCTGCTGCGCGTCCACTTCGGCGGCGGCAGCCTGGTAATTGGCCTTGGCGGTGTCGTAATTCGTCTGGGAAACCGCCTGGGTCTTGAGCAGGCGTGATTCACGATCGAAATTGAGCTTGGCGAGTACCAGCTTGGCCTTCAGGCCTTTCAGGTTCGCGACATCCTGCTCGTCGTCCAGCTGGACCAGGAGCTGGCCTTTTTCGACCTTCGCGCCCGGCTTGAAGTCGATGGACTTGACCACGCCCTCGACCTCGTTGCTGACGATCACGCCTTCCAGGGCGCTGAGCGAGGCCGGCGCCGCAAGACGCGGCTGCCATTGGACCGCTTGTACCGGCTTGACCTCGACGCTCGACGGCGGCGGCTGGAAAGTGGCGAAGTACTTCGCCATGAAGTAATTGCCCACGGCCTTGTAGCCGAAGACGCCGCCGAACACGACGACGAGGGCTATCACCATGATGATCATGCGCTTGGTCATCAATACGCTCCTTGCACCGAATGCCGGCCCCGCTCGCCCACGCCTCAAGGGGCGCGGGCGGAAAGGGGCCGGAGGGAATTTGGTAGCTTGTTATACCGTTCTAAGACGCGAGTATGACATGTTCGTTTAGGGCAGAACACCGTCCCGGTCGATATTTACCAATCTTTACCGAACGCGGCCGAAATCCACCGCGGGCGCCACGTGCAGCACCCCGCAAGTGTCTGATTCCACGGCATATCGGCTTGGCATGCACCCTGCATAAGATCTACTGCCGGCATGTAAGCCCAGCCGCCCCGGGCCCAGTGGGGCCGGCATGCGGCGACGGCTTACACCGGTATTGATCGCTCTCCCTCCTCAGTATTTGGCGGCCACCCGGCCGCCTTTTTTAATCCCCCGGCGTCTTGCATCCTACAGCAACGGCGACAGCAGACGCGCCAGCCCCTGCACGGTTTCGCGCAGCACACCCGACTGTGGCCGAAAGGGCCGGCAATCGGGAAACAACCCGACAAACCATCGCTCGGTTTCGACCACCGCCTGCGGGACATTCTGTACCAGAGCCAGCTCGAAATTGAGAAACAGGGAGCGCATATCCAGGTTGGCGGAACCCAGGGCGCACTCCTCACTGTCGAACAGCGCGGCCTTGGCGTGCAGCATGCCCGGTTCATACAGCAGGACCTTCACCCCATAGGCCACCAGCTCGTTCAGCCAGGTCGCGCGGGCCCAATCGGCCAGCGGATGATCCGAGCGGGCCGGCATCACCAACCGGACATCACATCCCCGCCGCGCCGCAATGCCCAACGCACGCGTCACCATCTCATCGGGCACGAAATACGGGGTGGCGAACCAGATCCGTTCCCGCACCTGAAAAACCTTCTGTATATAGTGGTCATACAGCGTATCGCCCGGCACGTCCGGCCCGCTGGCAATAAGCAGGGCATTGGCCGGCGATACGCAACTCTGCCACTCTATGCTGGGTGTCTCGTCCCGGGCGAAGGCCCAGTCCGCCGCAAAAATCGCCTCCAGCGCACCGACCACCGGCCCCTCCAGTGCCTGGGCCAGATCACGCCAGCGATCGGCACGCGGGCCCGGCCCCATGTACTCCTCGGCGATATTCATCCCGCCGATCACGGCGCGCTGACCGTCGACCAGCAGCACCTTGCGATGATTGCGCAGGTTGGCCCGGCCGCTCCAGGGCAGATGCAGCATGGGCATGAAGAACGCCACCTCGCCCCCGGCCTCGCGCAGCGGCCTGAGACGGGCAGCAGACAGGCGAAAGCATCCCATGGCATCCAGCAGCAACTGCACCCGCACGCCCTGGTGCGCCTTTTCCGTCAGGACATCCAGAATCGCCCTGCCGGTGACATCGTCCTTGAGGATGAAGGTGGCGATGCGGATGGACCGGGTGGCGCCGGCCAGCATCTGCTGTATGGTTTCATAGGCCGCCACGCCATCCGCAATCACGCGGCTCGAATCCACCCGGCACTTGAACAACCCATCGATTTCCTGAGGGCTTTCTTCGGACAGCCGCTTGCCGGCAACCCTTTTGCGCAACTTGCGTCCGCCGAAAATCAGGTAAAAGGGCACCCCGACGTAGGGCAGAAACAGAATGACCATGAGCCACGCCAGCGTGCTGGATGGGGTGCGGGGTTCGCGCAGCAGTTGCACGACCAGCAACAGGCCCAGGACGAAACCCAGCACCACCACACCATGCAGCAGCAGGGATTCAGCCAGCGGGCTTATGTCGATTTTTACGGTATCCATCACTCCGTGGCCGTTTTTTTAAAATTATTCCGCAACCCACTATCCAACCGCGACGTGGTCCGGCGCAAGCCCGTCGCTGTCGTTTTTTTCCGCCCCGGCGGCCCGCGTTCCATCTGCAGGCAGGTCGCGAAGCGGGAAGTTTGCTAGCATTACGCTTCTCACCTCATCAGCGAACGATGCCATGACCAAGGACACCGTCACCCTGATAGACAATCGCACCGGCAGACAGATCGAACTGCCCATACTCAATGGCACCGCCGGGCCGGCGACCATCGACGTGCGCAGCCTGTACAAGGAACTGGGTTATTTCACTTACGACCCGGGCTTCCTCTCCACCGCGAGTTGCCGCAGCGCCATCACCTATATCGATGGCGATCAGGGCATTCTGCGTTACCGCGGCTACCCGATCGAGCAGCTGGCCGAGCATTCCAGTTACCTGGAGGTCTGCTATCTGCTGCTGTACGGCGAACTGCCGACGACCGAGCAGCTCACGGAGTTCCAGGAAATCATCTGCGAACACACCATGCTGCACGAGACCATGCGTGGCTTCTACAGCGGTTTTCGCCATGACGCCCACCCCATGGCCATCATGGTCGGCGTGGTCGGCGCCCTGTCCGCGTTTTATCCGGACTCGACGGACGTACACAATCCGCGCCACCGCGAGATCAGCGCCCACCGCATGATCGCCAAGATGCCGACCATCGCGGCATGGAGCTACAAGTACGCGACCGGCCAGCCTTTCATGTATCCGGACAACAGGCTGTCCTATACGGAAAACTTCCTGCACATGCTGTTCGCGCTGCCGTCCGCCGACTTCCAGCCCAACCCGCTGTTCGTGAAGGCGCTGGACCTGATCCTCATCCTGCATGCGGATCACGAACAGAACGCCTCCACCTCCACCGTGCGCCTGAGCGGTAGTTCCGACGCCAACCCCTTCGCGGCCGTATCCGCCGGCATCGCCTCGCTGTGGGGCCCGTTGCACGGCGGTGCCAACGAGGCGGTCATCAACATGCTCGAGGAAATCAGCGAGACCGGCAAGATCGACAAATACGTCGAACGCGCCAAGGACAAGAACGATTCGTTCCGTCTGATGGGCTTCGGGCATCGCATCTACAAGAACTACGACCCCCGCGCCAAGATCATCCGCGAGATCGCCCACGAGTTGCTGAACGACCTGGGCATACAGGACCACCCGCTGTTCAATACGGCGCTGGAGCTGGAACGCGTGGCGCTGGAGGACGACTACTTCCAGGAGCGCAAGCTCTACCCCAACGTCGATTTCTACTCGGGGATCATCCTGCGCGCCATGGGCATCCCGCTCAACATGTTCACCGTCATCTTCGCCCTGGCCCGTACCGTCGGCTGGATCTCGCACTGGAACGAGATGATGCACGACCCCGAGTCCCGCATCGGACGGCCCCGTCAGCTCTACGAGGGGCATGCGGAACGCGATTATCAGCCCATCGATCTGCGCAAGGCGTGATTGCGGCAGTACTGGACCAAAATATTAGCTCTTGCTAATATAAGCTAACCATCTGACTGGAGGTTTCCCCAATGCCGATCGATCGCATCGTGATGGCCTTTGCAGGTACCGTGATCCTCGTGAGCCTGGCACTGGCCTACTTTTTCAGCCCTTACTGGATGTGGCTCACCGCCTTCGTGGGCGCCAACCTGCTGCAGTCCAGCTTTACCGGCTTCTGCCCGCTGGCCAGCATTCTGAAGAAGCTGGGCGTACGCCCCGGCTGCGCCTTCGAATAAGCCGTCAGCAGCTTCATCATCAGCAACAAAAAAGCCCCGCAATGCGGGGCTTTTTTGTTGACCGGATGGAACCGGGCAGCGGGTCAGTCTTCTTCCTTGTCGAAGTCGAAGGTGCCGACTTCCTCGCCCGCCATCTGACGGCGCACGAAACCGACATCGGAATCGCTGAGGGCGAAGGGGAAGGACAGAATGTCGGTCGGGCTGGAATCGCCGTAAGGACGGTTGCAGGCCGAGACCTCTTCATCCGACTTGCCGGGGCAGCCCGAGGTCTGGAACGGCTTGCCGGAGGCAATCAGCTCTTCGAGCTCGTCCTGCGGCACACCGTAGTCGACCACCTGACCGGCCTCGTTGAACTTCATGTTGTCGACGCGGCCGCCTGCGTAGTCGATCAGGAAACGCGCCAGCTGCACACGGCGCCACTGGTCGCGAGGCACCGGCGGCCAGTCCTCCATCAGGGAACCTTCCTCGGGGAAGAAGGCGAACATGTGGTTGTGGCCACCCATGTCGCGGATCTTCTGGCAGACCTCGAGGATCTCCTTCTCGGTCTCGCCCATACCGCAGATCAGGTGGGCACCGAACTTCTCGGGGCCGAAGATCTCGGCGGCCCATTCGATGGCCTGCCAGTACTTGTCCCAACGGTGCGGGCTGTCCACGGTCTTGCCGCGGGTACGCTCGAAGATCTCCGGCGTGACCGCATCCAGCGCGACCGTGAAGATGTCGGCACCGGCATCGCGCAGGGCGACCAGGTCCTCGTAACTCATGGTGGTCGGATTGGACAGGATGGAAACCGGGATGTGAGACGCCTTTTCCATCCACTTCTTGAGCAGCACCATGGTGTCGTGATCCGAGTTCGGGTGCGTGATCATGGAGATGCACATGCGCTCGAACTGGGCGTTGTCCTTGCCGTCCTGCACGCGCTGAATCACCTCGTCGTAATCGACGGTCGGCCAGTCGACGCGGATGAAGTTACGGTCGGCGTAGTCACGGGCCTCTTCGCGGTGGCGGGCCAACCCGCAGTAGCTGCAGTTGGCGCGGCAGCCTTCGGGATAGGTCACCAGCAGGTTGAGGCAGTGGGTGCAGGAGGTCCGATGCATCGAACCGGGCACGAGACCCAGGGTGATGGCCGCAGCCGTCGACATCTGCACGTACTTCGGAGAACGCATCTCCGGGGTCTTCACGTGATAGTCGGGACGGTAGAAATTTAAGGGCTGAACGGATTCGGCCGTAGCGCTCATGTCGTATCCTCCGGATAGAATGCTGCCAAATATATCAGTTAATGCAGTCTGCCTTGAAGTCGCGGGCAGTGCCTCTCAGGAGGCCAGTTCTTTGAAATACTCGTCAAAGGCGATCCAGCCACGGCGCATGGGATGATCCTCGTTCGCCGCCTGGGTGCGCCAGATCGTCTTTAAATATTCGCGCCGTTCGACGCCGCGCTGGACGCTGGCCTCGTACTGATCGCGCACGTCTTCCTCGAAATCCTCGAACGCATCCGCATCGCCAGCCAACCAGGCCGCCGCGGCCTGCCCCGCCCGTTCGCCGGACACGACGGCGGCGGCGATACCGGCCCCGGTGATGGGATGGGTCAGCCCGGCAGCGTCGCCAACGAACAGCACGTCGCCCTCATACAGGCGCTCGCGCAGTCCACCCACGGGGATCGCCCCGCCGGTGCGATAAAGAATCTCTTCCCCAACCAGGCCGGCCTCCACCAGTTGTTGGTGCAGCCGGTCCAGCGGCGTCTTCAGGTTGTCCTCGAAGCGGCGGTCCGCCCCCAGGCCCAGATTGGCCAGATTCCCCTTGGGGAACAGCCAGGCATAGCCGCCCGGGTATTCGTCCGAAAGCCAGATATCGGTGTCGAAATACGGTTTGAGCAGCGGTACCGTGTACTGGCGGGTATTGACGGTTTCGAGCCTGGGCAGGCCAAGCAGGCCCGCCACAGGCGAGTGTGGACCGTCCGCCGCCACCAGTACGCGGTAAGACACGGTTTCGCTGGCACCGTCACACACGATGGTGGCCTGGTGCGCATCGGGGTCCAGCGCCTTGATGGCCATCCTGGTCTGCAGGATTGCGCCTGCCGCCTCTGCCTGCCGAGCGATGGCGCGATCAAAGGCGGCGCGATCGATCATCAGGCCGGGAAACTCGGATTCCTCCGTCGTACCTGACGGCAGAAAGGATTTCATGCCGGTGATTTCCTGCAGCAGGACCCCTTCGTCGCGCGCATAACCGCGCATGGGCAGAGGAATGAACTCCGCGCACTGCACGGGCTCGCCCAGCACGCGGTTCTTCTCGACGCCGAGGACGCTCAGGCCCGCCTCCGCACCGGTCCGCGCGGCACTGGCCCCGCCCGGACCGAGGCCGATCACCAACAGGTCGACTTCGCGCCGGCTCACGCCTGTTTCCCCGCAGCGTGTTGCGCGTCATCCGCAACGCCGACGGCTGTGCGGATGGCCTGGATGAAATCATCGCGCTGAAGCAGCAGCATCTCGGCCGGGTATTCGTCGAAGAATGCATTGACGCGTTCTTCCAGCTTGTCGAGCGGGGTATCGCGCAGTGCGGATTCCAGATCGACGACCATGCGGCGCGGATTGACGAAGAAATCGCCGGTGATCCAGACCTGCTTGAGTTTTTGCCGCTCGGTGTCCAGCAGCACGCTGACGCGCATCAGGCCACCGGCCGCCTTGTAAACCCCATCGAGCTGCGGTGCGGTCTCCACCGGCCGGTTGTGCTGGTAGATCCATTCATCGCTGTCGATCTCGGCCAGGGCTTCCTCATACAGCGCCTGTTCGGCCTCGTTGAGGTCTGCGGCCTCGGCAAACTCTACATTGAATTCCTCGGCGAAGGCGGTCGTGATAGCGGCCTTGACGACCTCAAAATCGGGAAGTTCGCCCAGCAATTCCTTGAGATTCGCGACCCGCTCGCGTGCCGAGGCGATCGCCTTGTTGGAAAGTTTTTCGGCCGGGATGCGCAGCACGCGCAGCATGCGCTCGACGTCGAAATCGATCAGCAGAGTTCCCTGGAACATGATCGAATCGCCGTCGAAGGCACCCCCGGTGCCGGAGATCTTGCGCCCGTCCACTTCGATGTCGTTGCGCGGACGGTAACGGGCATCCACGCCAAGCCGGCTGATGCCTGCGGCGGCGGCCTCGCAGATACGCTTGGAGATCGCGGACATGTCCGCGGTCCCGAGCACCCGTTTATCCAGAAAGAGTTCCCAACCGAGCTGGGTCGGATCGAAATACAACGCTCCACCGCCGGTGATGCGGCGCTGGATGTCGATGTCCTGTTCGGCACAGACGTCCCGCCGCAGTTCCTGATCCACATCCTGGTGAAACCCCACCAGCGCGGTCGGCTTGAAGCGCAGGAAACGCAGGGTGTGCGGCGACTTGCCGGCCTGATGAGCCTCCAGGATCGCACGATCCATGGCCATGTTCTCGGCCGCCCGGAGAATGCCCGTATCCAGCACACGCCAGGCCTTGTCGGCGCGGCCGGTCAAACCTGGCAACCTCCACCTGCTGCTGCGGTGTTCGACTCGGTCACGACACGGATACCATTCAGGCCCTTGGCGGCCGCGCGCGCCTGCTGCCGGCGCGCCTGCTCCTCGGCCAGGATGGTGTCGAGATCGAGTTCGAGGCCGGCATCCTGGCCTTCAATGGCCATGACCTCATCCCCCACCGCGATCGAGCAGCAGGCAGGCGTCACCTTGACCTTACGCTCCAGGCGGGCCGCCAGTTCGACGGCGCCGTCGGCCGGATGGGCAATGCCGTTCAGCCCCGCCATCACGGCGTAGGTATCGATCTGGGACTTGGCCAGCCCCGGTGGCCGGGCGCAGCCCAGCAGCAGAGGCGTTTCACCCAGCGTCTTGCGGGCGTCCATGAAAAAACGCCCCACTGCGGCCGTATCGGGCGTCACGAAGGGCCGGCTCTCGGGGGCATAAAACGGCATGACGACCACCAGTACCACCGCGTCGGGCAGATGCCGGCTGAGCATTTCGAGTGCATTCCACTCGCCCAGCAAGCGGCCGTAGTGCAGTCCCACGACGATATGGGGCACGACCTTCATGTTGGTGTTGACGAGGTGTTCGAGGGTCGCCTCGAAGTCGTCGACGGACCGACGCAGGTGATACACCTGGGTGATCGTGTCCTGCGACCCGATGACGTCCATCATGGCCGCATCGATGCCCGCCTGCTCCATGGAGCGGGCGATGTCTTCATCGACCAGCGCCGTGTGCATGGCGATCTTGAACCAGGGGAATTCATCCTTGATGCGGCGCACCGTAGGATAATAATCGTCGTATTCGACCTGATTCTGGTGGTTGGAGCCACCCGTCAGCAGCATGCCCTGGGCACCCTGCTCCACGATCTCGTTGACGGCGCGCCAGAGATCTTCCGGCGTGCGCGCGGGAATCATCGGCTCGAGGATCTTGGCCTTGCAATGGTCGCATTGCAGCTTGCAATCGCCACCGGTAATGGAGACCGCGGGCCACGCGCTCTTGCCGCAATCACTGATCTCAGAGGTCTGATAGGACTTGAAGGTCGGCGTGTAGAAATTGATCGCGGGAATGGCCGAGGTTTCGAACCTCCCCCATTCCTGCTCAAGGCCGCGGATGAGTTCAGAATCCAGCGGCAGATCCTCGAGCGGTTCCACACGCTGAACCAGATCGTACCAATCATTCATGGCGGTCAACCTGGGATTGAGAAAAAAATCCCCCCGATAGACGGGGGGATATCACTACGGGATGCAGGGTGGTTAGCAACCACCAAAGCCATCGGCTTCCATCTTGGACTCGAAGGCGGACAGGGCATCGGCGCCGGTCTTCAGGTCGCCGCTGTCGCCAGCCCAGTCACCGGGCTTGAGCTTGACCAGCCAGCCTTCGCCATACGGGTCTTCGTTGATCAGGCCGGGGTTGGCGGCCACCGCATCGTTGATGGCGGTCACTTCGCCGCTGACGGGGGTCTTGGCCGGACCCACCCACTTACCGGATTCGACGGTGGCGCAGGACTTGTCTTTCTTGACGTCCTTGCCAACCTTCTTCGGGGTGTAGGAGACGATCTGGCCGGCCAGTGAACACGCATAAGAGGTCAGGCCCACGGTGGCACTGCCGTCGCTCTCTTGACGCACCCACACGTTGCTCTCGACGTTATACATCAGGTCTTCGGGGATATTACAACCGCGAACGGCACCCATGGTATTCCTCCTAAGTGAGTTGCAAACAGGGTTAGGACTCGCCCGGCGATCGCTCAGGCATCAGAAGGTAATGACATTGTGACTTTGCAGAATCAGGTCTGCGAGCGCGCTGGCCCGCGCAACGTGATCCACCTCATCGATAATATCCTTAGAATCGTCGATTTTATACCCCGGCAAAGCGGGCTGGCAAACGTGCAGTTTGACCCCGGCCCGCTTGGCGTCGCGGATGAAATCGATGATTTTCTTGCCCCCTTCCATGGCGGTGAGATTCTCGGCGACGCCCTTTTCCATCAGGCGCACGCCCTCCATGGTGAAGAAGATATGAACGTCGACGTCCATCGAGGCCATGATCGACCCGAGATAAAAAGGCGTGGCACAGCGCTGCGGCGTGCTCGGACCGCTCGTCATGATAAAGACGACGGTCTTCTCTTCGTTATCCAGGTAATGGTCTTCGGACATCGTGTTCAACGAATCTTGCGATGGCACTCGATTTCCTCGTTCTTGGCCCGCGCGCAATAGCCTTTATAGGCCTCGTCGCCGGTCAGGAACGTGTCCAGGGCAGCCTCCGCACCGGCGCTGGCCTCCACCCGGGCTATCCAGGCGTTGTACGGGTCGCTGTTCAGCAGAACCGGGTTCTCGAGTACATCGGGGTTGCCTTCCACGATCACGCAATCGATAAAGTTGGGGATCGGGCCCGCCCATTTCCCGCTTTCGATCGTAGCCACCGGTTTTCCCGGAGGACGGCGCGTACCGGGACGACGCACACGGACATGCAGAATCTTGCCCGCGATGGTCTGGGAAATGTCGGTCATGCCGACCGTGAGGGTATCGTCGTCCTCCCGCCTGACCCAAATCTGGTACTCGTCATCGTAGTACAGCTCGGGGCGGAATTCGCAGCCGTTACACTCCATCGAGACGCAACTCTCCCATGGCTAGTCTAAACAGGTCGTGGTAAGGCGGTATAAAGAACGAGCGGGCCCTGGGGCCCGCTCGTATTCAGGCCGTCCGAATCAGATGACACCCTTTTCTTTCAGGAAGCCGACTGAATCGCTGACGTTCTCGTGGATGCCCAGCTTGCGCGGGGACAGGCCGAGGGCCAGGCCGAGCAGCTGTGTGAAGTACAGGACCTTAACGCCGGTCTTGATACCGAACTCGGTCTCGGCACGCACCTGGTGCATTTCCAGGCCGGAATGGCAGGTCGGGCACTCGGTGGCGACGACCTCGGCACCGGAATCCTCCGCCGCCTGCAGGATGTTCAGCACCAGCTGGGTGGAGGTATCCGAATCGGACAGGGTGTGCGCACCGCCGCAGCAGGCCGTCTTAAGCGGAAAATCCACGTTCACGGCACCGGCTGCACCGAGCAGGTCGTCCATGAAGTGCGGCTTGTAGCTGGATTCCGAACCCGGGCCCTGATCCTTTTCGGGGAAGATCTGACGCGGACGGGTGTACATGCAGCCGTAGTAGTTGGCGATCTTGATCCCGTTCAGGCTCTTGGTCATCTTCTGCTTGATACCCTCGGGACCCAGTTCCTCCATCAGCCATTCGAGCAGGTGGAGGGTGCGCACGTCGCCGCGGTAGACCGGGTCTTCAGCCTTCTGCGCCAGCTCCTGCACGGTCTGCATGGCCTTTTCGGAGGTGGCGGTCTCGTACTCGGCCTTCTTCAGGTTGTGATAGCAACCATTGCAGGGTGCCATGACGGCGTCGAGACCCATCTGCTCGCTGGCGATGGCCAGGTTGCGCGCGGACAGGTAGGTCTGCAGCATGGGGTGGACGTTCTTGACCTCCATCGCGCCGCAGCAGTTGTAGTCACGCAGGTTCTCCATCTCCAGACCGAGGGCCTTGACCAGCGCACGGGTGGACTTGTCGTAGGGGCCGCCGGAACCCTCGAGGGCACAGCCCGGATAGTATGCAACCTTAGCCATGAGCGGCCTCCTTCTGTTCACGCACGTACGCCGCCAGCACTTCGCCGGTCTTGCCCCAGGACTTTGTCTTGGGCGTGAAGACGGTGTTCAGACCCATCTTCATCAGCTGAGCGACAGGCAGGTACTTGATCATTCGCATCATGAACACCTTCAGCCATTCCTGAATCAGCGGCTGCTTGGTCTTCTTGAAGAAATCCATCATCACGTGGCTGTCTTCGATGCGGCCGCTCTTGTGGATCTGTTCCCAGAACACATGGTCGAAGGTCGTCGAAGGGCGCTCATCGGTGATGCCCTCTTCTTCCAGCCAGTGGGCCAGCGCCTTCATCACGCCTTCGGGACGGACGTCCTTGGGGCAGATGTTGGTGCACTTGTTGCAGGACACGCACTGCCAGATGATGTCCTTGTCCTTGATGATCTCGTCTTTCAGGCCAAGGCGGGTCAGGTAGATCCAGTAACGGGGATTGAACTGGACGTTCTGGGCATACATGGTGCAGGAATTGGTGCAGGAACCGCACTGCCAGCAACGATGAACGTTTTCGCCACCACCGTACTTCTGGATGATCTTTTCGAAATCATCGTCGTAGTTACGGATCGTGCGTGGCTCGATCATCGTGTTCCAGTGGCCGGACACGTCCACACCATCGACCACCAACGAGTCGTGCTGCAGCAGGCGCTCTGGCTCAATCAGTGATTTCTCATGAATCGCCATGATCTTCTCCGTCAAAATATGACTGCTCAGGGCAGTCGATAACTTTTTTAATGCAATGTATCTGGTCGGGATCCCGGCTCAGCCCCCGCTCCAGCGGTACGACTGTCCACACCAAGAAGCTTTACCAAAAACTCCAGGGGATCCTGCTGAGCGCCAAACTCTGCGTCGATCATTCCGAAACCGCTGGACATCGCCTTGACGTAGTCCGCGTAGGCCTGCGCCATGACAAGGTCCACCAGGTAGGGCACCTCGCGGTAAAAACCCCGCTCGTTCAGCACCTCCGCCAGCCAGACACGTCCGCCTTCGAACGTTTCCGGACGGGTATCCAGCGGTACGCTGTCGAGGCTGTCACCCAGTCGGATGAACTCCCGCAGCGCACCACTTGCGGTACTGGAATCCCATACCCAACGCGTCATGAGGGGTATCGCCTCCGGCCTGCGAAAGTGCAGGATTTCGGCGCCCAGGTCCCACATGGCGCGTCGCTGTTTCTTCTGCTCTTGCGGCACGACTTCCACGAACTGCTGCAACCGGTCAGTCAGCGATTCATCGCTGTAGGCCAACTGCTTCAGCGCGTCGAACAGGGCCGTTTCCTCGATTTCGGCGAGGAACTCACGCAGCTTGCGGCGTGCGGTGAACACGCAGTTGATCACTGCGTTTACCGCATCGCGTGACAGCTGCTGCGGCTCCTGCTCAGGCAGCGCGGCCAGAAAGAGCTCATGTTTCGCTTGGAGGGAAGCAAGGAACGGTTCAAGCCCGCCTCGCTCCTCAAGCTCACTCAGCAGAGCATCGAGCTTGGACTCCGCAATGCGGTCGTCCATCTCGACAGGCAAGGCGGCGGGGGTTATCGAATCCCCCGCCGCCTTGGCTTCAGCTTGCTTTCCGAACCAGAGCATGCAGGTCGGCCACGGCACGCGAACCCGCTGCGGCGCCCTGCGAGATCGAGTCGTCGATCGTTTCCGGCCCGTAGGCAGCACCGCAGGAATAAACACCGCGACGGCTGGTACCACAGGTGTTCGTGTAGTGCTCGGCACGCTCGATGAAGCCGTGCTTTTCGAGACCCACACCGAAAACCCTCGAGATCTCGGGGTTGTCCTCGTTCGGATCCATGCCGACAGCGTGCACCACGATATCCATCGGGATAATGATGGGACGCTTGACCAGGGTGTCTTCGCCCTTGACCAGCAGGCGGCCGTCACCGGAAGCGGTCACTTCGGCGATACGCGCCTTCACGAACTTGGTCTTGAACTCCTCCTGGGACTTCCAATAGAACTTGTCCTCATAGAGGCCGAAGGTACGGATGTCCATGTAGTAGATGAACACGTCCGTCTCCGGGGAGATTTCCTTGATCTCCATGGCCAGGTTCGCCGACACGGTGCAGCAGATCTTGGAGCACCACTCGCGGCCGATCTGACGGTCACGGGAACCCACGCACAGCAGAATCGCGACGCGTTCCGGCACACGACCGTCCGAAGGACAGGCGATCTTGCCGGTGGCGACCATCTGCTCCATCTGGGTGGTGGTCAGCACGTCTTCGTAGGTGCCGAAACCCCATTCGGGCTTATTGATGGAGTCGAAATGGGTAAAGCCCGTGGCGAGCACCACCGCACCGGCATTGACCTTTTCGCCGTTGCTCAGGGTCGCGGTGAAGTTACCGGCCTCACCATCCAGCTGGGCAACCTTGGCACCCTTGTGGACGGTCACATTGGAGTCGTCTTCGGCGCGGCTGACCATACGACCGATGGCATCCTTCGCCCACTCACCGGAGGGTACCAGTTTGGCATAGCCCGACAGAATCGGGGCACCACCAAGCACCTCTTCCTTTTCGACCAGGACGGCCTTGAAACCGGCCGCGGTGACGCTAGAGGCTGCGGACAGGCCAGCGGGGCCCGCCCCAACAACGAGTACTGTGTCCTGCATTTAAGCCTTACCCCCGTATGCGAGTTCTGGGTTGTAGAGATATTCAATGTTGCCTGCTTCGACTTCCTTCAGGTATTCCTGGAAGGTGGACTTGGCCTCACTCCAGCTGATACCCATCTTCTCGACGAGATCCTCGCAAGGCGAAGCGTGCCACTGAAGCTGGACAATTTTAAAGGGATCGGCGCCACATGCAAGCGCGGCGAACTGAACGTCAGCCATGATCGGGATGGAGAAGTTCTTGTCGTGCGCACGACCGATCCACTGGTTCTTGTCCATGGTGGTGACGCAACCGGTGTCGTTGGCCAGCATCACATCGGCGTTAGCTTCTTCACGCGCCACACGGATCTTGCGGTCCATGGTGAAGGAACGGGTGAATTCGCGCTCGGAGATGATGTGACGGAAGCCGAAGCCGCAGCAGTCATACCACGTGGAGTAGTCGATCACCTGGGCGCCCAGCGCCTGAGCGACGGAGGTGATGATGGCGGTACGGTTGCCGCCCAGCACGGTCGGATCGTAGACCGCATCCTCGTGCACCATCTTGTAGTAATGGCAGGCCACGTGGGAGGTCGCGCGGATGTTGGACACGTCGATCTTCTGCAGATCGGAGGCGATGCGGTTGCGCATCACGTGCACCCACTCGGAGTAGTGAATGATCTCTTCCGGGATCACCAGCTTGCCGTCGACCAGACGACCCAGCTTGCCGAGGATCTTGGTGACCTTCTCGCGCAGTTCGGCGGATTCCACCAGGTACTTGCGGATCTCCTTGTAGTTGCCGAAGGAGGTGCCGCAGTGAACCAGCGGGAAGAAGTGGCCGAGCTCGAAGCCGTGCTGCTTGCCGGACACATAGGCCTGGTGGAAGTTGCGCAGGAACACAGCCGCCAGGGCTTCCACGTTACCGATACCGGAACCGTGATAGTTCCAGGCGGTGCAGGAGGTCTGATCGGTTTCGTCCAGGTAATCCTTGCCCGGCACGAAGCCGAACTCGTTCATGAACCAGATAATGGAAGTCGGATAACCCGGGATGTTGCCGCACTGACCACAGGATTTGTGGTGCCACAGCTGCTTGGTGGGGACCTTCTTGTCCCAGCCGAACATGGTCTTGACCGAAATCGGCTCGTGGTCGTCCGTGATGCGGTGAATGATGATCTCACCTTCCTTCTCGAGCTCGTACATGTGCTCGCGCACGTCGTCCATACGGTCGCCGAGATCGACGGTGCGACGGTCCACATGCTTGCGGACCCAATCGGTAGCACGTACGGCTTCTTCAGCGGAAAGATCGGTCTGCTGGAAGAAGGAACCGTGACCGGCGATGCCTTGGCCTTCAGTGCTGTTAGGAGTCTGATCTGTCATGGCAATTCTCCTAGTTTGTATTCGAGAACTTATGGCTGATTAGTAAGCCAGAGCGTTAATCGTCGTCTTCCTCTTCCTGCTCCTCGAGCCAGTCTTCGTAGTCTTCACGCTTTTCATCGATGAAGTCTTCGATAACGTCAAAGAGGTTTTCATCCATCAGCTCGAGGGAATCCAGCACGCCCGTCATCTCCCAGATGGTGTACATCTCAACGGAGGTCTTGAGGGAGACTTCCCAGGCCGTTTCGACGGTCTGCAGGGTCTTGACCGGAATGGCCTTGCGTAGGGTCAGCAGGTCGCCTTCGACCTTCTGGATGTTCGGACCCCAGTCCGGGAAGTGATCGGGCTGAATCATGTCCGGGGAAAGCTGGTTGCCGGTGGTGATGAGCTTGAGCATCACGCGACCAAAGGGACGGAGCACGTCCTTGGCGGACTGCATTTCGTGCTTGATGGCAACCTCGCGCATGATGGCAACCAGACCACCGGGCGAATTCTTGAAGGGGCAACGCGCGGCGCAGGTCATGCACTGGGCGCAGGCCCAGATCTTTTCTTGCATGGCGTCGTAAATCTGTTCGACGTTTTCAGTCCAGAGCAGCTGGACGATTTCGCGGGGGCTGTAGTCGTAGAACTGAGCGGAAGGACAAGTCGCGGTGCAGATACCGCAATTGAGGCAGCCGTTCAGCTCGTGGTCGTAACGGAAATCGCCACGAATGTCGTCGTAAATCTGCTGCATCTCAGCATAGGTTGCCATAGAAGTACCTCAGCTAAAGGTCTGACGTGAATACCTTACCAATTCGGTCGTCTATTCCAGTCGAATGAGTATATATCAAACCACCAAGAACAGACCTAATGACCGCACAAAATCCAAGAGTTTAAATGTAAAGACAAATATCGGATTCGCCGGCAAATTCGAAGAAAGTCGCAGCGCCGCCGTACTCGATACCGTCGATGAATTCCGAGGTGGACATTTCGAACAGGTCCACGGTCATCTGGCAGGCGACCATCTTGACGTCGGCCTCCTGACAAAGTTCCCGCAGGTCCTCCAGACTGGCCACGCCCTTGGAGGCCATTTTCTTTTTCATCATCATGGTCATCATGCCCTGCATACCGGGCAGCGCCTGCAGCATGACGGGCATAGGCATCGGCATGGGCATGCCGGGATTGCCCAGCGAAGTGACCTGCAGATTCAGCTTCTTCTTGAGCAACTGGAGACCGTAGAAGGTGAAGAACACTTCGACCTGGTAACCCAGTGCGGCGGCGGTCGAGGCCAGGATGAAAGGAGGATAGCCCCAGTCGAGCGTCCCCTTAGTGGCGATGATGGCGAGCTTTTTTTCAGACATGTATATGCGCCTCTTTTAAGAATCGGTCTCGGGTTGTTCGCACCACACACCCGGCCCGGGCATGAGGCGCGACCGGCCGCACGGCGGGTCAAAACTCCAAGGCAGCGACCGACCCGAAGCCCGCGCGGAACACGCACACGGGGCCTTTGCCCCGCTCAAAGGGCGCATCTTATAGGCGATTAAGCCGCGGAAGGCAAGTCGAACGGCCAACAAACTGGTGCAAGAAAACCGCCGCCGGGCCGAATCAGCCGCCCCCGGTATCAGCGGGCGGAAGCCGTAAGCGCGTCCTCGGAGGGCGCCCCGATGGGCAGCCCGGCCCCCAGCCAGCCCATGATGCCGCCGCGCAGGTTGTAGGCCTCCCCCACGCCGTTCTGGGCGAAAAAGGCGCAGGCCTGCGCCGAACGGGCGCCGCTCTGGCAATAGAACACGACCTTGGTGCCGTCACCGACGAGATCCTGGATCTTCAGCGGCAGCAGGTGCAGCGGCAGCAGTTCCGCGCCGGCAATCACCCCGCGGGATGTCTCGGCAGGTGTACGAACATCCACCAGGCGGAGCTTTTCACCAGTCTTCATCCATTCCGCCAGGGTGGCAGCATCAAGCTCGTTGAAACCAAACATCTCGATTCTCCTGAAAAGCCGGGTCTCAGCAGGACCGCGTCAAATATAAGAAAATTGTAATATAGTTACTATCCGAGGGTACAGTACGAAGATTCCGCACGGTCTCCCGCCCCGCTGTGAGATTGTCACCGCCCAGCCCGGCGTGATATTTTTACGAGCTTAGCTTATCTCAGCCCAGATCTTTACGAGGAGAGGCAGCCTTGGACAAGAACGTATTCTCCACCGACACGATGTACTCCGTCACGCTGCGTGACGAGCAGGGTAAGCTTCGCCCCGCGAACATCTACGTCTATCGCCTGTACGACGACTACATGATTGCCCGCATGACCGACAAGGGCGGCATGCTGCTCAAGATCAAGTACGACGACGTGACCAAGATCGTCAAAACGATCAGCGTCGCCGACCCCAAGAAGTTCATGCTCCCCGAAGCCGTGCTTGCCCAGAAGACCTGGGAAACGCGCAACAGCATGACCACCTACAGCTCGGCGCCCGGCCTGGGCAAGTAGTCCATGCTGCACAAGGTCTTCACGACCTTTGCAAAGCATATCGGCAGTACCAGAGGCGGCCACTCGCTGTGGCCGCCTTTTTTCTTATCCCTGCTGCTGACGTTTCAGCCCGCGCTGGCCGCCGAAAACGACCTCAACCTGCCGGATATCGGCGATCCGGCCAGCCAGGTGATGACCCCGCGCCAGGAGTCCATCCTCGGCCAGGAACTGCTGCGCCAGATCCGCGGCAACCTCAAACTCGTCACCGACCCGCTGCTGAACAGCTACATCCAGTCGCTGGGCGACCGCCTGGCCGCACACAGCGGCAGCAGCCAGCACGACTTTCATTTCCTGATCGCCGACGACCCGAATATCAACGCCTTCGCCACACCCGGCGGCGTGATCGTCGTCAATTCCGGACTGATCCTGACCGTCAAAGACGAAAGCGAACTGGCTGCCGTCATGGCGCATGAGGTGGCGCATGTCACGCAGCGCCACATCGCACGCATGTACGCCAGCAGCAAGACCTTCAACATCACCACAGGGCTCGCGCTGCTGGCCGCCATCATCGCCGGCGCCTACAACCCGGAGGTCGGTCAGGCGGCCGCCCTGTCCACCTTGGCGGCGGGCGAGCAGCATCGCCTGAACTTCTCACGCGCCAATGAAGAGGAGGCGGACCGCGTCGGCATCCAGATCCTCGCCCACACCGGTTACGATCCGGAGGCCATGCCCGATTTCTTCGCTCAACTTCAACGCCAGACCTTGACCGGCAGCGATCAGGTGCCCGAATTCCTGAGAACGCACCCGGTCACGGCCAACCGCCTGGCGGACAGCCGGGCGCGGGCGGATCAGTTCAAGGGCAAGTTCCGCAAGGATTCGGTTCATTTTGAAATCGCCAGGGCACGCCTGCAGGCGCTGGAGACTCCGGCCGCGGACATGTTGGCGCAATACGAAAAATCGGGCGCCGCCTATCGCAGCAAGACCTCCTCCCGCTACGCGTACGCCATTGCCCTGATACGCAGCGGCCGCTACGCACCTGCAATCAAGCAGTTACAGGCCCTGACCAAGGCCTCGCCCAATGAGGTCGCATTCCAGCTCAGTCTGGCCCAGGCGCACCTGGAAAATGGTGATCTGAAAACCGCACTGGAACAGTTCGAACGCCTGAACAATGTCTACCCCGGATACGAGCCGGTGATGATGGCCTATGGAAACGCCCTCATTCGTGCCGGGCGCTATGATCAGGCCTATCGGTTGCTCAACAACGTACTCAGCACCCAGCCGGACAACCCCGAAGTATTCATGATCCTAGCCAAGGCCGCGGACAAAGCGGGTTATGCCGCCGTCAGCCACGAGGCCCTCGCCGAATACAGCTTCGCGCATGCGCAATACAATCAGGCCCGCGAGCAATTGCAGATCGCACTGCGCAATCACCCGCGCGACTCGATTACCCGCGAACGCATCCAGAGCAAGCTCAAGCTGCTGAGCAAGGTCCCCGAACAAAATAAATAACCCATATTCTCTAATATTCTAATTTTTGAATTTAACCAGCATGTATTTGAACTTGCATGCCCCTCATCAATAGGTATTCTATGCGGACGTTGAATGCATACGTTTTACGACGTTCAACATTAATAAGAAGTATCCACTTGACCGAACATTTTAAATAAAGACCAAAGGAACTAGGTCGGTCAAAACAAACCACTGACTTTTGAGGAGGTCATCATGCGGAAACCCGCGAAGTTGATTGCGACCGTCGCCTCGGTATGCGCAATCCTTGGCAGTCTCGCACTGGTTCCCACCACTGCCTCGGCAGCGGATGGTGCGTCGGCTGTCGAACAAGGTAAAAAGCTGGCATTCGATCGGAAACTGGGCAACTGCCTTGCCTGCCACCAGATCAAGGGCGGCAGTTTCGGCGGCGCCATCGCCCCCCCGCTGGTGGCGATGAAGGCTCGCTTCCCGGACAAAGCCGTGTTGCGGGAACACATCTACAATCAGCGCAAGTTCAACCCCAGCGCAATGATGCCCCCCTTCGGTCCGAATCACATCCTGACTGCTGAGCAGATCGACAAGATTACGGACTACATTTACACGCTTTAAGCGCCGAGGAGTAAGTACCCCATGAGCATGAAACGCAGAACCTTTCTGAAAGGCACGCTGGCTGCGGGCAGCGTGGGTCTGGCCGTTGGTGCGGGCCTGCTGAGCCCCCGTGCCGTGCTGGCCGCCGCCTGGCCCAAGGC
>JARRKE010000001.1 GCA_037388465.1 Gammaproteobacteria bacterium | reverse complement strand
GAGCGTGTCGATATCGCTGACACTGAGGTCCGGATTGAAATGCAGGATCGAATCCCGCACGCTCATGCGCGCGAACGGCTTGCCGAAGTCGTAGGTTTCACCCTGATACGGCACCTGCGCCGCCCCGAGCAGTTCTTCCGCCAAGCCGCGCAGCATGTCTTCGGTGCGGTCCATCAGGGTCTCGTAGGTGGCGTAGGCCTCGTAGAATTCGAGCATGGTGAACTCGGGGTTGTGCCGTGTGGACAGCCCCTCGTTGCGGAAATTGCGATTGATCTCGAACACGCGCTCGAAACCGCCGACCACCAGCCGCTTGAGATACAGCTCCGGCGCGATGCGCAGAAACAGCTGCATATCCAGCGCATTGTGATGCGTGGTGAAGGGGCGCGCCGTGGCGCCGCCGGGAATGGCCTGCATCATCGGCGTCTCCACTTCCAGGAAGTCGCGCTGCTCCAGGAACCGGCGGATGTAATTGATGATGCGCGTGCGCATGCGGAAGGTGTCCCGCACCGGCTCGTTCATGATCAGGTCGAGATAACGCTGGCGATAACGGCTTTCCTGATCGGTCAGGCCGTGGAATTTCTCGGGCAGCGGCCGCACCGACTTGGTCAGCAGGCGCAGGCTGTCGACCTTCACCGACAGCTCCCCGGTCTTGGTCTTGAACAGCACGCCTTCGGCACCGAGGATGTCGCCCAGGTCCCAGGTCTTGAAATCGGTATAGGCACCTTCCGGCAAGGCGTCGCGCTGGATGAACAGCTGGATGCGCCCGGACATGTCCAGGATCTGCGCAAAGCTCGCCTTGCCCATGATGCGCTTGGCCATCATGCGGCCGGCTACCGACACCCGCAGCCCGCGCGCCTCCAGGGTCTCGTTGTCCAGCTCCCCGTATTCGGCGTGCAGCTCGCCGGCCATGCAATCGCGGCGAAAATCATTGGGGAACGCCACGCCGGCCTCGCGCAGGCGCTTCAGCTTGTCGCGCCGCTGGGCGATGAGTTTGTGCTCGTCTAGCTGCTGTTCGGTGTCGCTCATTATTCAGTGATATCAGATGCGTTGCGGTGAATGAAGCACCAAGCCGGCTCAGAGGCCGGCCTTGAGGCTGGCCTCGATGAACATGTCCAGATCGCCGTCCAGCACGGCCTGGGGATTGCCGGTCTCGACATTGGTGCGCAGATCCTTGATGCGCGACTGGTCCAGCACATAGGAACGGATCTGGCTGCCCCAGCCGATGTCGGATTTGCTGTCCTCCAGCGCCTGCGATTCGGCATTGCGCTTCTGGATCTCCAGCTCGTAGAGCTTGGCCTTGAGCTGTTTCATCGCCGTGGCCTTGTTCTTGTGCTGCGAGCGGTCATTCTGACACTGCACCACGATACCCGACGGCATGTGCGTGATACGCACGGCGGATTCGGTACGGTTGACGTGCTGACCGCCGGCGCCGCTGGCACGGTAGACATCGATGCGCAGGTCGGCGGGATTGATATCCACCTCGACGTCGTCATCGACCTCGGGCGATACGAACACCGCCGCAAACGAGGTGTGGCGCCGCCCGCCGGAGTCGAAGGGCGACTTGCGCACCAGGCGGTGCACCCCAATCTCGGTGCGCAGCCAGCCGAAGGCGTACTCGCCGTCCACCTTGACCGTGGCGCTCTTGATGCCGGCCACCTCGCCCGGCGAGACCTCGATCAGTTCGGTGGTGAAGCCGCGCTTCTCCGCCCAGCGCAGATACATGCGCAGCAGCATCTCGGCCCAGTCCTGGGCCTCGGTGCCGCCCGAACCGGCCTGGATGTCCAGGAAGGCGTTCTTGTCGTCCATCTCGCCGGAGAACATACGCCGGAACTCCAGCGACTCGACGCGGCGCGCAAAGTCCGCCACGTCGGATTCGACCGAGGCGATGGTGTCCGCATCCTCTTCCGCCTCCGCCATTTCCAGCAATTCGCGGGCGTCCTGCAGACCGGCGGTCAGGGTCTCCAGGCCGGTGACGACCTCTTCGAGCCGCGCGCGGTTGCGGCCCAGTTCCTGGGCCCGCTCGGGGTCGTTCCAGACGTCCGGATCTTCGAGTTCGCGGGTGATTTCTTCCAGTGCTTCGACCTTGGCGTCGAAGTCAAAGATACCCCCTCAGGGCTTGAACGCGCCCTTGAAGGTCATCGATTTCGGTGTAAACGGGATTGAGTTCCATGCTTTTGACCGCGAAAAAGCGGCAATGATACAACAACCGACGGCGGTTATTGTACGTGCTCCACGATCAGTTGCAGGCGCCGCACGCCTTGATACTCGTTCACGTCCAGGCGGTAGGCGACATGGACGGTGGCGCGATCCTCCGGCCAGTCCTCGGGATGGAAACCGAAAGCGATAGCATCGACCGTCGGCCCGCCCGCCAGGGCGCGCAGCACCAGCTTGAGATGGCGTTCGCCCACCACCCGGCGCTGCACGATCTCGAACTCGCCGTCGAACAGCGGTTCCGGGAACCCCTGCCCCCAGGGGCCCGAGGCGCGCAGGGCCTCGCCCAGCTCCAGGGTGAAATCCCCTGACGCCAGTTCGCCGTCGCTTTCGATGCGCCCTTCCAGATCATCGGGATCGACCAGCCCCGTTACCGTCTCCTCGAAGGCGGCACGAAACGCCGCCAGCCGATCGGCCGGGAGGCTCAATCCGGCCGCCATGGCATGGCCACCGAACTTGTCGATCAGGCCGGGGTGTCTGGCCGCCACCTCGTCGAGGGCGTCCCGAATATGCAGGCCGGGAATGGAACGGGCCGAACCCTTGAGCATGCCCGGTCCGGCCTCGGCGAAGGCGATGACCGGCCGGTGGACGCGCTCCTTAATGCGCGCGGCCAGAATACCGATCACCCCCTGATGCCAGTCCGAGTCGTACAGCGTCAGCGCAGCGGGTGGGTGCTCGGTATCCAGCGAGGCCATCAGCCCCTCGAGGCTCTCGAGCGCCTGCGCCTGCATCGTCGCCTCGATCTCGCGCCGCTCGCGGTTGAGTACATCGAGGCGTTCGGCCAGCCGGCGCGCCTCGCCGGCATCCTCCGTCAGCAGGCATTCGATGCCCAATGACATGTCTTCCAGTCGACCCGCCGCATTCAGACGAGGACCGACCGCAAAACCCAGGTCGCCGGCCGTGACGCGTTCCGGCCGCCTGCCCGCCACCTCGAGCAAGGCGCGAATCCCGGGCACGCAGGCACCCGCCCGGATGCGGCGCAGCCCCTGCTCGACCAGGATGCGGTTGTTGTAGTCCAGCGGCACCACGTCCGCCACGGTGCCGAGCGCCACCAGATCGAGATAGGTCGCCAGGTTCGGACATTGGATACCGCGTGATTCGAACCAGCCGCCCGCCTGCAGCCGGCTGCGCAGGGAGGACAGGACGTAAAAGATCACCCCCACGCCCGCCAGATGCTTGCTGGGAAATTCGTCACCGGGCAGGTTGGGGTTCACGATGGCGTCGGCCGCCGGCAGGCGGGCGCCCGGCAGATGGTGGTCGGTCACCAGGACGGAAATGCCGCGCTGGCGGGCCGTTTCCACGCCCTGCTCGCTCGAGATGCCGTTGTCGACCGTCACGATCAGGTCGGGCCGGCGCTCGGCGGCCACCTCGACGATTTCCGGCGTCAGACCGTAGCCGTATTCGAAACGGTTCGGCACCAGGTAATCGACGTCGGCCGCGCCCATGGCGCGCAGCGCCCGCACCGCCAGCGCCGTGCTGGTGGCACCGTCGGCGTCGAAATCCCCCACGATCAGGATGCGCCCGCCCTGGCGGACCTGCGTCTCCAGCAAGGCCGCGGCCTGGTCCAGCCCGCCCAGCCGCTCGCTGTGGGCGAGCCGCCCCAGACTGTAATCGAACTCGTCCGGGCCGGCGCCCCGACTCGCATAAAGCCGCGCCACCACCGGCAGCAGATCCGGCGACTGTACGGCCGGTTTCACTGCCGGGCGGCGCAGAATGCTGCGTTTGGCGCGTAGACTCATGCCTCGCCTCCGACCAGGCGTGCCCACGGCGGCGGGCTCCCCCATCCGCGCCAGAATGGCTGACGGCTGAGTTCCAGGTCGGGACCGTCCAGGGTATGCAACACGGCGGCAGCGAAACGCTTGGTCTTCAGGGCGTCCAGCAACGGCGCCAGCCAATCGCGTTCCAGGATCTCGGCGCCTGCCTGCCAGGCATGCAAATCGTCCTCCGCGGCGGCCGGCGCCAGCAACGGCAGCGTGACCAACGGCGTCGCTCCTGTCTCCGACTGATCCAGCAGATCGTCCAGCGTTTCCGGTTCGTCCAGACCGCGGATGCCGGCCTGTTCCGCCAACGCCTTGACCAGCACGTCGTCGCTGAACACCTCGGACACGCCCGGATCGATGCGTTCCGGCAGTCGCCCGCAACCCCATAGCCACAGGCTGTTGATCTCGGGCGCGCCTCGCATACGCCGCGCCGAGTTCACCTCCGACTGATGAAACAGCATCTGTATTTCGGTCAGGATTCCCCCCCAGTAGCGGGCGCGCGGACCGTGCGGCATCTGTGGGCGCACGTCCTCCCCCCACAGCCTCGATGGTGGCAGCGTATCCAGCTGCTCTTCATTCGGCAGACAGAGAATCCACCGGGAAGGTGCAGGAGCCTGCAGCACCAGCTTTTCATCCTGGAAATGGGCATTGAACTCGGCGACCAGTCGATCGGCCTCGTCCTGGCGGATTCCCAGGGTGTCCCCCGGGTGCAGATAAAGGCGGTCGATATCCGCCTGCAGATGAACGGGATCGGCGCACAAGGCCTGTCTCTCGCCCGGTTCGAGCCCGTAGTGTTTGCTCAACAAGGCACCCGCCGGGAGCGATTCCAGGCCGAACAGGCCTGCCGCCGCTTCTTCCAGGCTGCCTGCCAGCGGTTCACGGTGTTTTGCCAGCCAGATCGTGCGTGCGAGTACGGGAAGTGCCGGGAAATTCTCGTAATCCCGCGTCCACTCGGGCAACCGCTTCCACAAGCCCGGGATGACCATATGCAAAATCGGGATTTGTCGATTGGAACGTGTCACGGCGCCACACTATCGCGGTTGGGGCGTGGAGTGTATAGCCCGTACCTGGCGGTGTCAGCCGAGCGGCGATCGTGTCGACCCGAAGGGTATCGAATACAGGCAGGTCCGCGCCTTCAGTCGGCCAGCCAGTCAGTAAGACATGCCCGCAGGCGGCTCAGGATCTGCGCGTGAATCTGGCACACCCGTGACTCGCTCACCCCCAGGTGCTCGCCGATCTGCCGCAACGTATATTCGCGATCGTAATACCAGTGCATCAGTAGTTGTTCACGAGACGAAAGGCTGTCCAGGGCGCCCGCCAGGGCGGCCTCGAACGAGGCCTTTTGATGGACGGAAGGCGGTTGGCGCTCGAGCAGATCAGGCCGGTCGAACGCTTCAAACGCATCGTCATGTGGATTCCAGTCCAGACTGAACAGGCGTACCGACAGGATATCCCGCAAATGTCGGTGATACGCTTCGAGCGGCACGCCCAGCGAATCGGCGATCTCCGTGTCGGATGCCCGTCGTCCCTTGCGGCCCTCCACGGACTGGGTCGCTTGTGCGATCACACGCGCCTGACGGTGTACGGAGCGCGGCGTCCAGTCTCCCTGGCGCAAATCATCCAGTATGGCGCCACGAATACGGATCGCTGCATAGGTATCGAAACGCGCCCCCTGGCCGGGGTCATGCAGGCGGACCGCTTCGATCAAGCCCAACATTCCGGCCTGAATCAGATCATCGAACTGCACACAGGCAGGCAGTTTTTCCTTTACCTGTCTGGCAATCCGCAGAACCAATGGCGCATAACACAGCACAACGCCATTCAACGCCCCGCCTTCGCTTTGCGCGGTCTGCGGAGTCGGAATCGGTTTCGAGTTATCAACGACGTACGAGGAAGGAAACGCCGACACTGCACATTTGACGGCATCGGAATCCTGCTGGTGCTGTGTACCCGACGCCGGAGCGGCATAAACCCCGGATACCTCGCAAAGGCTTTGCGAGATTATCGAAGGGGCCCGCCCCGCCATCTGTCCATACATGGTGCTCACGTCCCTTGCCAAACCGGATGTATTCACGATCACTCAGGTCACACAGCCTGAGTACGTTCTCTCCTCAATCCGGCGGCCTGATCTCCATAACGGCGAAGCTTTTCAACCAGCGTGGTCCGACGCAGCTTGAGCAGGCGGGCGGCCTCGGACACGGTGCCGCCGGTTTCTTCCAGGGCCTGGGTAATCAATCGCAGCTCAACAGAAGCGAGATGACGCTTCAGGTCGATCCCCTGCATCGGAAGCGCCAAGTGGTCAACCCACTGCTCCGGAGGCAACTGCATGTCCGGGAGTTGCGACAACTTTGCAGCCTCACGGCGGGATCGCTTCTGAAATTTCACGGGAAGCAGCGGAACATCGACTTCCTCACCGGGATACAGTGTCTCGAGACGTTCGACCAGGGATATCAGCTCGGGAATGTTTCCGGGCCAGGAATAGCGTTTGAGTGCCTCCAGCGCCGCCGGTGTAAGACTGAACGGAAGCGCCGATTTGTCATGTTGGCGGGCAAGCAGATTATCAATGATCGGTTCGATATCCTCGGGACGCTCACGCAAGGGATGGAGGTGGAAGATCAGCACACTGAGTCGATAATAAAGGTCCTCGCGAAACTCGCCCGTTACAACCAGATCCTCGATTCGCATACTGGATGCACCGATGATGCGAAAATCGGGGTATTCCTCATGAGCGCTGACAATATGATGGCTATGGTAATCCCTCATCACGCGCTGCAACCGCACCTGAACATATGGCGTGGCGTTGCCGATCTCATCCAGAAACAGCGTACCTTTCTGAGCGACATGTGTACGCCCCGGAGATAACGTTGCTCCGACATAACTGGAGTCCGCACTGCCAAAGATTTCCTGCTCCAACGATTCATCCGGCATGGCCGCACAATTCAGGGGGACGAACCGATACCCCGAGCGCGCGGAATCGCGGTGGATACAGCGGGCCATAGCCTCTTTTCCAGTACCGCGCTCACCCGTAAGCAGCACGCTTGCATCCGATAATGCCGCCTGCGTGACGAAGCGCCGAGCCTGTTGGGCATGGCTGCTAACACCGACCAACTCGATAGGCAAAAAAGCCTTGTCGTGTTGGGTTATCTCTCTGACAAATTGAATCATGTCGTTCGATACTCAGAACTCGATCAGTCACGCCTGCAGGTGGCTCGATATTCGAGAATCACTTCGCCATCCGTGAGATCTGCAAGGATTTCCTGCCGGCGCTGATTGTTGGCGCCCACACCGGTTGCGGTCTCACCACTCTGTTCAAAAACCGCCATATCCATCGAACCACCCGCTTCCTGGTGGTTTTTGCCGTCATTTTTAATTCGCGACCAGTAATCGCGAAGCCGGGCAATTTCCGACTTGTCGATGAAGACCCAGTCGAAGTCCTCTGTCCTGGAAAGCAGAAAATCAGCGGCGCTGTCCGCATCACAGGTTTTGATGGAGGCAGCGGGCATATCCTTGAACATGGTCTTCTTGAGTGGATTAGCTGCCAAACGGCTGATCACCAGCAAATTCATTTTCGGGCTTGTTTGATTTATTTTTTCCATGTTGCAATCCTCCTGGATAGCCTCACTACCTTGTGCGTGCAACCAGATCCGGCAGGCATACAGCGGCTCCTGCTGTGCATCCTTCGCAACACCTTCACCCAATACCTGAACGCTCAGATTTTCCAGCCCTCTCAGGAATTCCAACGTATCGACACCCATAACGGCGACAAAGTATTCGACACGATGTCTTTGCGAAAACTCGCACAGGGACTGGATCAGGTGACTGCAGACTTCCGAAGAGGAAGCCTGGGGATGTTCCTCTGGAATATCCGGCTCAACCGCAAAGCGGCTTATCTCCCATACCGCCGAGCTGCTGGGTATCGAACAGCCCTGTAGCAGATACGAAAATTCGTTTTTAAGCATATTGGGGCCATCGGTGCGCATCAGGCGCAATGTTCCCAACACCTTGCCGTCGTTATCCCGCGCCAGCAGGTAGACGGGATTGAATTCGTCAAAGTTGTCTTTTCCCAGACTCTGGGCGGACTCCTGTTCCCAGCCTAATCGCTTGTTAAAAATGCGATGCCGGAAGGAAAAGAGATCCGAGAGCAGGTTCCTTCTGCTCCCGGAAAATGCGGGGTAGATGATATCCGTTATCATCATTGAATCCCCTGTTTGACTTCCCTGTCAGACACAGAAGCAACACGCTGATATGTATCCCTGGCAGTGAGCTGCAGCTGCGGTCCTTGGTGGGCAGAATCCTTCTGCACCGGGGGAGTGAGGGTCATGAGGTCCATCTTTCTATTTCACCCTCTTTATGCGACTTCCCTGTCAGACACAGGAGCAACACGCTGATACATTTCCCTGGCAGTGAGCTGTACCTGTGGTCCATAAACTGCGTGATAAAACTGATCGTTAATGTCAACCCAGAGCACGACGGAGAGCACGTCGCCGATGCGCTGCGCCTTGCCTGTACCAAAACGCGATACCGGCATGCCAAGCCTGCGCAGCAACCGCTCCAGCCCCACGCTGGTCACGAAGATGTAGCGTTGGATGCCACGCTCCCTGGCGACGTCGTAGGCGGTACGAAACAGGCCCATGGTGATGGGGCACAGATTCACACGTCCCCGTCCCGTTCCGACCTGTTCGGACGGCAGCACGGCCAGTCGACTGATTTCCCACACGGAAGGATCATGCGGGGCATCGACGCCGTTGAGCATGAAGCCGAAAGTGTCCGACACCATCATCGGCCCCGTGCTGGGCAGTACCCTCATGCAACCGCAGACCCCACGCGTTTCCGACTCGGCCACCAGGTAAAGCGGATCGAGCGCGTCGTAATCGTCGCGCTCCATCTCATCCTGAGTATCCACTTCCCACGAAAGCTTGTCGGCGAAGACCCGCTTGCGAAATCTGAGCATGGCGCTGACGGTGTCATTGCCGATCTCGTTCTTGGACATTTGCCCTGCATGGATCAAATTCATGCTAAGTCCCCGCGTCTCGTAAACCGTGGGTTGAGTAAACAAGATCGAGGCGGGTTCCGATAACTGTCAGAAGTTACAGGTCGGATGTTTGGGCACAAAAAAACCCGCGGATGCGGGTTCATGATTCGAACGGACGTGAAACTGCCGGCTACGGCTCAGAACTGGGGGGTAATCAACCCTTGTGAAATCGCCCGGGCAATGGCGTGTTGGCGTGAAGACACACCCAGTTTATGGGTGACGTTCTGCAAATGGAAGATGACGGTGCGTTCGCTGATCCGCAGTATCTGACTGATTTCCCAAGTGGTTTTACCCTCCGAGGCCCAAAGCAGACACTCCCGCTCCCGCATCGTCAGCATGTTATCGGGAGCGGACAGAGCCCGCGCCTCGGATACCCGCATAACCGCTTCGTGCAGGAATCCGGACATCAGGTACATCCCCGCCATATGGGTTTCGATGTCACGCAGCATCGACACGCCGCCCCGGGACGAACTGAAGCTGATGACCGCAAACTCACCCTGGCTGCTATGCACCGGGATTCCCAGTCCGCTGCGCAATCCGACATCCCAGGCCTCGGACATCATCTGCAGTGCCTTGCCTGGCATCTCCTGTGATTTTGCGGGCGGCGCACCACCCCATGGCAAGGGCGTGTTGGCGCCGGCGCAATGATTCACAATGGGATCGACGGCGATGTACTCGGCCTCGCGGTACCGGGACCACCACTCCTCGGGAAAGCCTGAAATGAAGATCAGGGCCGGCTTGACCAGGGACGTCGGAACGCGCGCACCGTATACGAAATGCTCGAAGCCCGCATCGAGCGCCAGCCGGCTGCAGATATGGTGAATATCCTCAGCGGTTTGCGCCTGTTGCAGTGCCTGGATTTCGTCCCAATACGGTTTTACGACCATCGATAGGAATTCTCATTCGGCGGTCTTCGCCCTCAGCCCCCCGGGAAGCCCTCAGTAAGACCCTGCCCCGATTACGGAAATCTGACCAGGATTCTAACGTTTATATAGAACCCTTGTTACACAACTCAAGTTACTTGAGTCACCGGGTGAAATCCACCCCTTGCCGTCACAGATTTTAATTCGTCGCCACAGTTAGGGAACAAATCCCATATAAAGCATTAAAAATGCATAGTAACATCTTATTTTTAAAGTAATTTAACCTCGATCCCTCTGGAGCATGACGGCATTACCACGACAGGGCTCTGGCGCTGCCCAGCCTCTCGAGCCCCTCACATTAAAGGGCTGAAAAAAACTTACTAAAACAACCATGGTCTATTGAGAATGACTCTTATCTGCGTCTCGCTGGATGCCGGGGGACATGCCCCCGCGTTACCGCAAGCGATCCAGCGCATAGAGCGGGCTAAAAAGAGCCATCAGATAATGCGCCGCACGAATTGTCGAAACTGGCAGGGTACTTGCTACTCGATAAAGTGAAGACGGGGATATTTGTCACCAAGCCGCAATCCCCCGCTCTCCGACGCGGCCCAGGATCCGGGGTTCAGTTTCCCGGATTCTCTACAACGCGCCGCTGCGGCCTACACAAAAGAGAGTTTTCATGACCATGATTGACGTACAGAACAGCACCGATACTCGCCGCATTCCAATCGACAAGGTAGGCATCAAAGATATTCGCTATCCGGTGCGAATCATGGACCGTGACGGCGGCGAGCAGCACACCGTCGCGCGCCTCAGCATGTACGTAAACCTGCCTCACGAGTTCAAGGGGACGCATATGTCCCGGTTCGTGGAGATCCTCAACCAGCACCATGGCGAGATGTCCGTTCCCAACTTTCGCGCCATGCTGCCTGACATGACCGGCCTGCTCGGCGCCGAAGCAGGACACATAGAGATGTCCTTCGACTATTTCATGCAAAAGGCGGCGCCGGTGACCGGCGTAACCAGTATGCTGGACTACCAGGTCACGTTCATAGGTGAACTCACCGAAAACAGCAGCGCCATCACGGTGAAGGTGATGGTCCCGGTTACCAGTTTGTGCCCCTGCTCCAAGGAAATCTCCCGCTACGGCGCCCATAATCAGCGCTCACACGTCACGGTCAGCGCCCGAATAAACGATTTTCTGTGGATAGAGGAACTGATCGAGGTAATCGAACAAGAAGCCTCCTGCGAATTGTTCGGCCTCCTCAAACGGGCTGACGAAAAATACGTAACCGAACGCGCCTACGACAATCCCAAATTCGTGGAGGACGTGGTTCGCGACGTGGCCCGACGCCTCGACGACGATCCCCGTATCGCCGCATACCTGGTGGAAGCGGAAAACTTCGAATCCATTCACAACCACTCGGCCTATGCGCTGATCGAGAAAGACAAAGAAGCCGAAGCCGCCTGATCCTGCCGGCAACCGGCAACGACCCTGTCACGCGGGCGCCACATCATGGCACCTGCATCCGAGCACTATGTTGACCAAAAAGAGCACCCGCCACGCCGCAGGCCAATAGATACGGGCCTTTGGCGGATTGGCGTGGATATTGCGGTTCATAACAACGGGTAGCGCAGGCGTCTCCACCGCCGCTCAGGCGGGTCGCGAGGCGCCCACGACACCTCCTCCGTCAAGTTTGTGCCGCCTCCGGGGCGGCACTTTTTTCACTTATAGTGCTCAGGCCTGCATGCCGGTATGGTCCTCCGCATGCTTGATCGCCCAGGCGACCTCCGCCGCCTGCCGATTCTCCGCAACGTCATGGACGCGGAACAGCGAGACGCCCGCCATGACGCCCAATGCCGTCGTCGCACAGGTAGCCGGCATCAACGCCTCAGGACGGCTTTCGGCGCTTATGGCGCCCATGAAGCGCTTCCGGCTCGCACCAAGCAAGACGGCATAACCAAGACCGGCCACCCGGTCCAGGGCCGCGAGCAGACTGAGGTTATGACGTTTACGCTTGCCGAAGCCGATACCCGGATCGATGACGATACGATCTGCCGGTACGCCCCGGGCTTCTGCCATACGGGCACGTTCGGCGAGAAAGGTCGTCACCTCGGTGACCACATCGTCATAAGCCGGCGCCTGCTGCATGGTCTCCGGCGTGCCCTGCATATGCATGAGCACCAGGAATACACCGGCCTGTGCGGCCAGATCCAGCAGGCGCGGATCGTCCCGACCCGCCGAAACATCATTGATTATCGTGGCTCCGGCCTCGACAGCTGGAGCGGCCACCCCGGCCAGCGTGGTATCGATACTGATTTCGACCTCCGCGGGAAGTTCAGCGCGCAGGGTGCGTATTACCGGCAGGACACGACGGCATTGTTCCGATGCGTCGACAGGACTTGCACCCGGACGGGTCGATTCGCCGCCCACGTCGATAATGTCCGCCCCCTCCTCCACCATGCGGTGGCCACGAGCGAGAGCGGAACCGAGGTCCATGAAGTCCCCACCGTCCGAAAAACTGTCGGGGGTCACGTTGAGGATGCCCATGATTTTAGGTTTGTCATTCAGCCGCATCATGCAAACCTCAGTCGCTGACAGTCGAACCGGCAGTAGGTATCGGCGGCAGCCCCACGCTGCCGCCGCGTACGTCCGCGAGCGTCTGTACCAAAGTCATGACATCCTGCTCCGAGGTGTCATACCCACTGATACAGGCGCGCACCACCGGCCGGCCGCGGGTCCGCACGGGGCACACCCAGGCCTGCCCCGAGGCGACAACGTCGTGCGCTATCTTCTTTATATGCTCGAGACTCGCCTGGGACGTACCGCTCACGTCATCAAAGCATACGACCGGTAGCACGGTGCGATTGCGCAGTGTCCAACCCGTCTTTTTCAATTGCCGACGCAGCAGATCGCCGTACGCCAATTGCCGGCGCATGGTCTGCTGATAGCCTTCCCTGCCGGCGACCAGCAGCGATAGAAACACCTTCAGCCCCGTAAAGCGCCTCGACCATCGCAGCGACTTGGCGTACGGCTCAGCGCCCGCATCACCATCGGGCTCCGGCAGATAGGGAGTATCAACCGAGAACAGATCTTCGAGCAGGCCGACATGGCGGGTCAGGAAGGCACCCGCCCCCAGCGGGACCGATAACCATTTATGCGGATCGAAGGTGATCGAGTCGGCGCGCGCCAGACCTTCGAACAGCGGCGCAAGCTCCGGTAGCCACGCAGCGGCCCCACCCCAGGCAGCGTCCACATGCAACCAGAGCCCTTCTCTCTCGGCCAGTTCCGCCAAGGTCGCAATAGGATCCACAACGCCGGCCGCGGTCGTACCGGCAGTCGCCACGACCATCACCGGCTCCCATCCGTCGCCCCGATCCTGCGCGATGCGCCGTTCCAGAGCCATGATGTCGATGCGACCACCCGTATCGGTGTCAATCTCGCGTATCGAACGATCCCCCAGGCCGCAGGCACGGGCGGCCTTGCGGAACGAACCGTGAGCCTCAGCAGACAAGTAGATTGCCGGACGCCTGGAAAGCGCCCATGCCCCATCCTGCACAAAAGCCGGGAAACGGTGGGCCAGCGCCGCCAGCACCGCCGTGTGATTGGCCTCGGCACCGCCGCTTGTCATGGTGCCGTCCACGGACTGCGAGTCGTAACCGAACCATGCACCCAGCGTGCGCAGCACGTGCGTCTCGACCTCCACCGCAAAGGGACTGTGGTGTCGGGAGCCTGCCTGGGGATTGAATGCCGCCACCAGCGTTTCAGCCATCACTCCCATCGTGGTGGGTCGGGGCATGAACAGCCCGAAGTGGCGCGGGTGCGCGGCATGGACCTGACAATTCAGCAAGCCATGCACGGCGAGCTCCAGCGCCTGCTGCGAATCCATCGGCTGCAGCAAGTCGCAGCCCTGCACCAGAGCGGCCACATCCGCGTCCGCGGGGATTGATGAGACCGGAGCATCGGGCAGCGAACCCAAGTAATCCTCCAGCACATCGATTACGCGCTGCCACAGAATCCTGCGTTCGCCATGATCCAATCCCAGTGACCCGGCATCGGGCGTCGCAGGCCTAAAACCTCTTGCATCGTCCACTGATTCGCTCCGTCGTTTTTGTCTACCCTCTATGCATATTCGGGACCAGATCGACGGGGAACCTTTGACACATAGCACGTTCTAAGCTAGATATGCAGTGCTAGAATAACGATCGGCAAACGATCGCCTATACATGCGTCAATTACAGCTACATGTGACACAGTGTCACGATTACGATACAGGGCGCAACGAGGAGGAGTGAGAAGAATCTCGGTTGTCTACCCGAACCGAGGTGAAAACACTTTGTTGCCCGCCGTTTTTATACCGAACACACTCCTCCCTGCTCGTCGTGCCAATGACCGGACTGATTTGGCCTGAATATTGCCAAGAATGTTCGGCGCCCTGCCGCCAATGCGCCATCCACTGCGGGGTCAGGTCATGCCTAATCCGGAACTTGTCAGCCATATTGAAAAAATACAGTCCGCGGTCTCCCAAAACGGGGGCATACACAACGTCGAACCCTATATTTCCGAATCGTGGCGTCGCTGCCTGGTCGAACACCAGCTGGACCCGAGCAAACGGCGTCAAGCGGAGATCATCGAACGCAGCCAGCTGAAGGAACGTCGCCAGCAACTCGAACGACTGCTGTCGATCGCCACCACCGAAATGACCAACCTGTATCAACAGGTGGCGGGATCCGGCTACGCCATATTGCTGACCGACGCGGACGGCGTCGTGCTCAACTATGTGGGTGATGCGGAATTCAACGATCAGGCCAGCGACAGCGGCCTGATGAACGGCGCCATATGGAGCGAACAGGCCCAGGGCACCAACGGTATGGGCACCTGCCTGATCGAAGGCAAACCGGTCATCGTCCATCAAGACGAACATTTCTTCGCCAAGAACACCACCCTCACCTGCTCCGCGGCGCCCATATGCGACCCGGACGGCAACCTGATCGCGGTACTCGATGCATCAAGCGCTTCCCGCATGGCGCAGCAACACACGATGGCGCTGGTAAACATGTCCGCGCAACTGATCGAAAACTGCGTATTCAGTTGCGCTTATCGCGATCAATACATCGCCCGTTTTCACAGCCGGGCGGAATTCGTCAACACGCTCGGAGAAGGCGCCTTGTCCTTCGACGGAGCCGGACGCATCCTGGGCGCCAACCGCAGCGCCCTTTTCCAGCTCGGACTGAACTCACGGGACGATATTACCGGTAAGCAGATCTCGGAGATCTTCGATATCCCGCTGGCCACCTTGATGGATCAGGCAATGCGTCAGCCGTTTCACCCCATGCCGTTGCATTACACACCGGACGGCAAGCGGTTCTTCGCCATGCTGCAGCGCCCCGAACGGGACAAAGGCAGTACGCGCGCCAGTAAATCGACGATATGTCACGAACCGCCCGAGGTCGAGACCGCCAATTTCCATCTGGAACAACTGGAGTTCGGCGACCCGCGCATCGCCAACGCCATCCGGCGGGCCAAGAAACTGGTCGGACGGGAAATCCCGCTGCTCCTGTCCGGCCCGACCGGAACCGGCAAGGGGCTTTTTGCCAAAGCGTTGCACATGTACAGCAATCGCGCCGACAAACCCTTCGTGCCGGTAAACTGCGCCGCCATTCCGGAAACCCTGATCGAAAGCGAGCTGTTCGGTTACAAACCTGGGGCGTTCACCGGTGCAAACCGCCAGGGCAGCCGGGGCAAGATCGTGCTGGCCAACGGCGGCACGTTGTTCCTGGACGAGATCGGCGATATGCCGCTCGCCTTGCAGGCACGCCTGCTGCGTGTTCTGGAGGACAAGGAAGTGGTCCCGCTGGGCGCCGAATCACCCATCAAGGTGGACATCAATGTCATCAGCGCCACCCACCGCGATCTCAAGGAGCTCATTCAGCTTGGCGAGTTCCGTGAAGACCTGTATTACCGGCTGCACGGCATGGCCCTGTCGCTGCCCCCGTTGCGTGACCGTGCCGACAAACAACATCTCATCGAACACATCCTGAAACGGGAGCAGAACGGCAGGCAGGACATTCAGATCGATCCCGATGCGATGCTGCTGCTGATGCAGTACAGCTGGCCGGGCAACGTGCGTGAGCTGCGCTATACCCTGCGTACCATGATCGCCCTCTGCTCCAACAACCGCATTACCGCCTCCGACCTGCCCGAAGATCTCCGCCTGCACAACTCGGTGGCCGTGGTATCCAGTGGGCAAACCGAGGCGATCAAGGAACAGTTGCGCAATCCGCTCACCACGGCCGAATACACCGTGCTGCTGCAGGAACTGGAATCCATGCGCTGGAACATCGCCAAGGTGGCGCGCAAATTCAACGTCAGTCGCAATACCCTGTATCGCAAGATGAAGCGTTTCGGAATTACACCGCCGCGTTAATACAGTCCCGAAACTGACGTTCTGCCTGCAGCGTGCCGGACTGTATCCGCACGCAGAACTGGTATGGCTCTTGCAATGTGGATTAACAAGACCGTCAGTCCACAGGAGCCGTAAAAATCATGTCCGAGCCGAAATTCGCCGTCAGCATCGACCCGGGCCGGCTGCACTTCAACGCCGCGCATTTCATCACCTTCAACAACACCTGCGAAAACCTCCACGGACACAATTTTCATGCCCGCATCGAAGCTTTCGGCAAAAACAACCAGGACGGATATGTGCTGGATTTCGTTCAGGTCACCGAACTGGCTGCGAAAATCTGCGCGTCACTGAACGACAAGGTACTGCTTCCCGGACAGAGTAATGTCGTATCGGTCAAACGCGAAGACGACCGGATCCACGTCGAGTCCTACGGACAGCGCTTTACCCTGCCGCTGGGCAATTGTGCGGTATTGCCGGTAAACAACACCACGGCGGAGCAACTCGCCGGCTACATTTGCGAACAACTTCTGAACGACCTGCAGGCCGACGGCGGCCTGGCCGGCGTTACGACCCTGAAGGTCGCCGTCGAGGAAGCCGACCGCCAGTGGGGAATCTGTCAGCGTGAGGTAGGCGATGTACGCTGATCGCAACCGTGCACGATTCGCCTGGGGCATCACCGGCTCCGGGCATTACCTGGAAGAATCGCTGGCGCTGGCCGCCGAACTGGACGCCGTGGATCTGTTCTGCAGCAAGGCGGGTGGCGAGGTTCTGCAAATGTACGGCCACAGCCTGAGCGACCTGCGCAAACGCATGCGCGTGTATACCGACAACACCGCCAGCTCGCCACCCGTCGGCGAGTTCTATCACGGCCAGTACCACACCCTGGTGGTGGCGCCGGCGACCTCCAACACGGTGGCCAAATGCGTCTGGGGCCTGTCGGACACGCTGGTCACCAACATCTTCGCGCAGGCAGGCAAGTGCCGCATCCCGATCATCGTTTTTGCCTGCGACAGCAAACCGGTCATGCGCACCGATGCGCCCGAAGGACCTGTGATGGTGTATCCGCGTCATATCGATCTGGAGAACACCGAAAGGCTGTGTGGTTTTGAACACACCCAGGTTGTCACCACGCTGGAACAGCTTCAGGCCGCACTCAAGGAACGTACCCAATGGCTGAACACCTGCTGTTCCTGACGGGCAAGCTGGCCGAACGCAATCTGCACCGGGTGCTGGAACAAATGCAGCCCACGGCGTTCAGTTATACGGTGCGGCAAATGGGTGTCAGCGTCGCCGCCCTGATGACCACCGACATGATAGGACGGAGGCTCACAGACACCGGCGGAGCGGACCGCATCGTGATTCCGGGACGCTGCCGTGGTGATCTTGCCGCCTTGACACACCAGCTTGGCGTGCCGGTAGAACGGGGACCGGACGATCTCAAGGATCTGCCGCAGTATTTCGGCCTGCAGGCGACGCCACCCGATCTCAGTCGCTACGACGTGAGGATCTTTGCCGAGATCGTCGATGCGCCGCGCATGAACGTCGACGCCATTCTGTCTCAGGCCGCCGCCTACCGCGCCGCCGGCGCGGACGTGATCGACGTGGGCGGGCTGCCCGATACGCCCTTTCCGCATCTGGAAGAGACGGTAAAACGCCTGCACGCTGACGGTTACCAGGTCAGTGTCGATTCCATGAATACGGACGAGTTGCGACGCGGTGCACGTGCCGGTGCCGACTACCTGTTCAGCCTTACCGAGGACACGCTGGATATCGCCGAGGAAAACCCGACCCTGGTCCCGATACTGGTTCCCCGCAACCATGGCGACCTGGATTCTCTCGAACGCGCCATGGCCGCTCTCGATGCAGCCGACCGACGTTATCTGGTGGATCCGATTCTCGATCCGATCAATTTCGGTTTTACCGACGCACTGACGCGGTATCACACCCTGCGCGACCGGCATCCGCATGCGGAACTGCTGATGGGCATCGGCAACGTCACCGAATTGACCGATGCGGACACCGCCGGTATCAACGCCATGCTGCTGGGCATCGCCATGGAGCTGAGGATCACCAATATACTGACCACCCAGGTCAGTCCCCACGCCCGGCGTGCCGTGGCGGAAGCCGATCTCGCCCGGCGCGTGATGTACGCCGCCCGTGAATCGCACAGCCTGCCGAAGGGCATCGACACCGGCCTGCTGGCACTGCACGAACGGTCACCGTTCCCCTATGACGAGAACGAAATCGCTGAACTGGCAGGCCAGGTCCGCGATCCCAGTTTTCGTATCCAGGTCAGCGACAGCGGCATTCATGTGTACAACCGGGACGGCCTGCGCACGGCCACCGACCCGTTCGATTTCTACCCATCTCTCGGCGTGGACAGTGACGGCAGCCACGCCTTTTACCTGGGCGTCGAACTGGCGCGCGCCGAGATCGCCTGGTCCCTGGGCAAACGTTACGTGCAGGACCAGCCGCTGGACTGGGGTTGCGCCGTCGCCGGCAATGCACCGGCAGCGGGCGACCGGTCCGATACCCCCTTCGATACCGGCATCAGCACGGAGAGCGGAACATGATCAACGAAACCATTCTTACCACGCGCTCGGCCGACGGCCGCATCCATATCGCGCCGATGGGCGTGCACGATCACCGGCAAGGTCTGGTGATCGCGCCGTTCCGGCCTTCCACCACCCTGGACAATCTATTGCAAACGGGATTTGCCGCGATCAACTGCACCGACGATGTACGCGTCTTCGCCGGTTGTCTGACCGGACGACGGGACTGGCCCACGGTAGCGACCGAACAGATACCCGGCGCCCGGCTGGCCGACGCCCTGTCGCACAGGGAGGTAGTGCTGGATCGCATCGAGGACGATGAAGTCCGTCCGCAGCTGATCTGCCGGATCGCGCACGAAGCAAACCACCGCCCCTTCCGCGGCTTCAACCGCGCCCAGTCGGCGGTCATCGAGGCGGCCATCCTGGTGAGCCGCCTGCGCATGCTGCCCTGGGAAAAAGTGCAGCAGGAACTGACCTACCTGACCATCGCGATCGACAAGACCGCCGGCGACAGGGAACGTGAAGCCTGGTCCTGGCTGATGGAACGCATCGACACCTTCCGCCGCGAGCACCGTGAGGCATGCGCGTGACCGCCTTGCTGGCCAGCGTCAACAATCTCCACGAGGCCGTCATCGCACTCGAGGCGGGCGTCGACATCATCGACCTGAAAGAACCGGCCAACGGTGCGCTCGGCGCCGTTGCCGACCCCTTGATACGCCGCATCGCCGGCAACATACGCGGTCGCGTACCGCTCAGCGCCACCACCGGCGATCTCCCCCTGGAGGCGGAACGCATCGCGCTTGCCGTCGAACAAAAGGCCGCTACGGGCGTGGACTACGTCAAGGTGGGACTGCCCGAAGGCGGCGACTTGGCCGGAACGCTGCTACGACTGCACCGGATCGCCACACAGGGCGTCAGGCTGGTGGGCGTGTTGTTCGCCGACCAGGGCATCGACATCGGGGTATTGCCGAAGCTGTCGGCCGCCGGCTTCGCCGGCGCCATGCTCGACACCGCCGGCAAGAAGGCCGGCGGCCTGCGCCGGCATGCCGATGATCAGGTGTTGAATGCATTCGTCCGACGCTGCCGCAGCCTGGGGCTGCTGAGCGGGCTGGCCGGTTCGCTGGATACGGCGGACATTGCCCCGCTGCTGAAACTGAGTCCCGACCTGCTCGGTTTTCGCGGCGCCCTGTGTCGCAGCGGTCTGCGGACCGCGGCGCTGGACCCGCAGGCCCTGGCCGCAATACGCGCCCGCATTCCCCGAGGCGAACCGGCAGCCGATCAGGCGCCCATCCAGGCGATGCGCTGACGCCAGTCCGACACGGTCAGCACGGTTCAACAGCCGGTTAGGGCTTACGAGACCGTTTCCGCCATCGGATGCGCCATATCGCCGACCAGGCGCACGCCCGGATCGCATTCGGCACGCAGGGCCCGCACCAGCCGCCCGCTATCGTCAGGGCCACACAGCCAGCTGGCAAATCGGTCGTCGTCGACAAACGCCTCAAAGGCGCCGTCCACCACGCCCAGCGTCTGCATCGCCCTGTATGAAACCGAATCGCCCGCAGGACGTACGGACTTGACCAGTACCAGACGGGTCGCACCCAGCTTGCGGGCCAGCCAGGCGGACAGGCTGTCCGAGGTAACCGCCCAGCTCGCCGGCAGGGACTGTTCGGCCAGCACCATGCGGGCCGGCAGCCATATGCAGGCCTCATCCCGACCGTCGGTCTCGAACTGGTCAAGAGAGCTTGCCGTCTTCAACTGCGGGCACATGGCCTGCAGCATGAGACCGTACTGCTCCATCGCCAGCACGGCCATGCGATGGGCCGCCAGTTCATTGAAACACCAGCGGGACTGCGCTGCGCGCACCTCGTCGGCAAACGGACCGCCGCCCGGCACGATGACCACACGGCCCGCACCGTACTGCGCGAGTGCGTCCAGCCATGCCGGCAACCGGGCGTCATGGGCCAGGCTGCCGCCCAGTTTAATAACCCACATGTCCGACTCCCCGGCGTTGCGAATCGCCGCCTCCCAACAGGGCCAGCAGCGCGGCGCCCTTGTCGAAGGTCTCCTGATATTCCGCCTCCAGCTCGGAATCGGCGACGATGCCGCCCCCCGCCCAGAAACGCGCCGTACCGGCGGAATGCACCAGGGTGCGAATGGCGATATTGGTATCCATGGCGCCGTCGAAACCGACGTAGCCGACGGCACCGCAATACACGCCGCGCCGATGCGGTTCGAGTTCCTCGATAATCTGCATGGCACGCAGCTTCGGCGCCCCGGTAATCGAACCGCCGGGGAAGCAGGCTCGCAGCAGGTCGACGGCATGCTGCCGCCCCGCCAGCCTGCCGGTGACGGTGCTGACCAGGTGATGCACGGTCGCGAAGCTTTCCAGATCGAACAGTTTGGGTACCCGTACCGAACCCGGTGTACAGCACTTGCCGATATCGTTGCGCAGCAGATCCACGATCATCAGATTCTCGGCCCGGTCCTTGGTACTGGCGCACAAGGCCTGTGCCAGGGCCCGGTCCTCCACTGGATCATCGCTGCGCCCGCGCGTGCCCTTGATGGGTTTGGTGGTCACGATGCCGTCACGGACCTGCAAAAACCGCTCCGGCGAAGCGCTCAATACCTGCGCGGCCGGCGTGTTCAGATAGGCGGCGAAAGGTGCCGGATTGGTGCGGCGCAGACGCCGGTATCCTTCCCAGGGGTCGCCCCGCACAGGTGCACAGAAACGCTGCGCGAGATTCACCTGATAGCAGTCGCCCTCGCGAATGTAATGTTTGATGCGCCGGAAGGCATGCCCGTAGTCCTCGAACGACATGTTCGAACGCACCGGGCTGACGACCTGAAACGATGCACGGCCTGTCGATGCCGTCAAGCGGGTCAGAAAGTCTTCGTACAGGCGCACCGAATGCGGATCGCGGTTCTGGGACACCACATAGCTGCGCCGTGCCTGATGATCCACCACCACGGCCCAGTCGTAGATGCCCACGGCCATCTGCGGCATGTGTTCCGCATCGATGCCTGTCTCGGGAAGACGCTCGATGCGGCGCGCCAGGTCGTAACCGAAATAGCCGATGGCGCCGCCGCAGAACGGCAGCCCGGCAACACTTGGCGCTTTCGCCCCGAGCTGCTCGCGCAACAGCGTGAAGGGGTCTTCGGGCGACAGGATGGAGCCGGCATGGGAGCGGATTTCCGTGACCGCGCCGCGTGTCGTCAATGTGGCAACCGGGTCGCAGGCCAGTATGTCGTAGCGCCCCTGGTCCGTATGCGGCCGCCCGCTGTCCAGGAAGACGGCCCAGGGGCGGTCAGCGATGGCATCGAACAGCTCACTGCTGTCCGGACGATAAGGCAATTCCAGCAGGGTGGGCAGGCTCATGCCGCCGCCTCCAGCTGGGCCAGGCAGGCCACCGCAACGGCCGGTGCGCAATCGGCGGCATCCTCGCGGCCTGCGATACGCTCGGCATCAATCAGGGTACAAAAATCCACATACGGACGCCGCAAGCGCGTGGCGAGCGTGCGCACCAAAAATCGCCCGACGCCCGCCCCCACCAGCGGCGCGCCGGCCGGCAACGCCGTGTTCGCAAGCACCTTTTCGCAGGCATCCTGAAAACGCTGCAATTGGCATTCGGCGAGATAGGCCGCCGTCGCCAGCCAGGGTTCGAGCCGGTTGCCCTCCAGGTCGCAGCCGACCATGCGCGCCAGACGCCTTGCGCTGGCCAGCGATGTCTTGTCACCGCGATCGGCGCTCGGCAGCTTGTCGGCATGCTCGGTGAGACGGCTCAACAATCTGTAAACATCGGCCGCGGTGGCGAAATGCTCCGCCATCAGCGGTACCCATGCACCGTCAACCGGCACCCGCCGGGCCATGGCCATCACCGGTGTACGTACCACGCCGGCATACACCAGCTCACCGTTGATCAGCCGTTCGTGATCGCTAAATCCCGCGGCCTGCACCTGGTTATCGTAAAACGGCACGATATCCGTCGTGGTGCTCCCCACGTCCACCAGCAGGCCCGCATCGAGACGCCGTGCAAGCAAGGACGCGGTAGCACACCAGTTGGCCGAGGCGACCTGATCGCTATGCCCGATCGCCTCCCGCGGCCCTAGGAAGCCGTGTCGGCCGGCGTACACCCGTAGGCGCTGCGCCGGTACGTGACGGCACATCACATCGACCAGCCGGCGCACGCCGTCTTCGCGCGTCGGGAACAGATCCACCAGCTCGCCGGTCATGGTAACGGCATGATCGAACGCCATGCCACGTGTGATATCCAGTGCCCGCAGCGCGGCATCATCGAAGTGCTGCATACCCATCCACAAGGGACAGCCCAGCTGACAGATCACGGTGATCCGACCCTGCCTGTCCGCCACGGCCACTTTCAGATGAGCGCCGCCCAGGTCCCATCCCAGCACCGGCTCAGGGCACATAATGGACCTCCAGATTCACCGTCACCGGCATGCGCCCCGCCGCAACCTCGGCAACCGGCCATTGCTTGTCATCCAGCAAGCCCAGCACCAGTTCGGCGGCATTCATCCCCAACGAATTGGTCAGTCCCACATAGGACAGGGTCAGGCGTGGATTGACTTCCAATACCAGCGGACCGTCATCCGTGAGCAGGAGATCCACGCCGACATAGCCCCACAGTCCCGGCATTGCAGCCGCGATATCCGCCGCGAGCGGCGCCGCGTACTCGCCCCAGGCAGAGGGATCATTGACCACGCAACCCAACAGACAAAACGCCTCGTTGATCACGGCCACCTGCTGGCGATTGCAGGCCAGCAGCAATGCCTGACCGTTGCTGCACAACATGCTTAGACTCACCGCTGGCCCCACCACATACGGCTGCGCCACGTACTGGACCGCCTGGTCCAGTTCGGCGAGTGTCGAGGGCAGTTCTTCGCTGCTGTAGACGATATGCGTCTCCACGCAACCCGCCCCGTCGTCCGGCTTGAGCACCCAACGGCTGTATCGCGCGGAGATATACTGGTTCGCGTCAAAGGTCGGCACCACAGGAACACCGTGCTCCGCCAGCCTGCTGGTGGTATTCAGCTTGCTCGATGCAATCCGTACCGCCGGCGGGCGGCTGTTCAGCAACACCCCGCCATTGCTCTGGATTTGTTCACTGATGCGTTCCAGCACACCGCAGGCTTCGGGCGCGATCGGCCACACGGCGTCGCTTTCCATCATGCACAGCTGCAGCACCTCATCCTTTTGCTGCAGGTCGCAGATGCTTGCGACGTCGGCAGGCAGATCGATCGCCGGCAGCCGTTCATCCCTGGTCGTCACCACTTCCACGCCGGCATCGACCAGATCGGTCACCAGCGCACGCAGCATGATGTCCCCTTCATGCGCCAGGGATGCCGGAATGGCTTGGCCCGCCAGTCCACCGCCAGTAATATGTTCGTATACAAAGACTCGCACATCTGCGCCTTGGAACTGATACCTGTCATCGATGTTATGAATGGGCATGCCGTACACGCCCAAGGTGGCAAGGCACGTTCAGACTACAGGCCCCTGCACACCCCCTTATGTCGCGACAGCGACCCCCTCGCGGTCGCCGACGCATTTCTTGCCCTGCATCCTTTTCGTACGATGTATGTCGCCGACCTCGATGCCATTACGGGCAACGGCGACAACTTTCGGATCATTCAAAACCTGCGCCACCGTCACCCCGCATTGCAGTTGTGGGTGGACGCGGGGATCCAAGATCGGGACGACTACCAGCGCCTGCAGGAAAACGAACTCGGCGTCGCGGTGATCGGCAGCGAGACACTGCGCGACACGTCTCTGTTGCAGCAAATCGGCACGCCGCTTCACGACGGCACCGTACTGTCCCTCGATTTCCGCGGGCAGACCTTCCTCGGTCCGGACGGCCTGGACACCACCCCCGGGCTGTGGCCCCGAAAACTGATCCTGATGACCCTCGCCCGGGTCGGGGGTCTGCAAGGACCGGCCATGTCGCGGGTAAAGCGCACAGTCGACCTTGCCCCGGAACACCGGATATACGCAGCCGGTGGCGTGCGCGACGCTGCCGATCTGCAACAACTGCAGGCCGCGGGTGCCAGCGGCGTGCTGCTCGCCAGCGCACTGCACAGCGGTCGTCTCGACAGCCCACATCTCGATGCCTACCGTTGATCGACCGCCCGCAGGGCGGGCGGCGACACGGGCCGGATCAGCCCGCGCAACGACGAGGTACCCAGCGTGCGGTCCGTAAAATGTCGCTGCAATGCGCTGGGACCCCGGCGCTGGAATTCGGCAAGGTCCGGTCCGCTGTAGATACACCATGACTGGGTGGTCTCGAACAACTGCAGTTCCTGCAGCCCCGGCAGATAGTCGATCAACTGCTCCCAGATGAACACGCACAACATCTCGGTACTCGAACGCCAGGCGAGTTCGGGTGCGGCATAGTTCAGCATGTGGTGATCGAAACGGTCGACAACACGCCGATTCACCACCCGTTTGAGATATCCGTAGTCGACGACGCAACCCGTCACCGGATCGATCCGATCGTGAACCTTGACGTGCAGAACATATCGCCCGCCATGGAGATTGGAACATTTCGCCGGGTGATCGGTAATGAAATGTGCGGCGTCGAAAACCAATTCCTTGACCACCGTCGCGCTGGGCGACTGGCTGGCAAAGCGCTCGGCCACGCCCGGCATGGCCGCCAGCCGATCAGCAAGCAGCTCCAGCAGACGACCGGTGTCCGCTGCGGTAAGGGTACGCAGCAAAACAGTTTGCCCGCCGCCGCTATCCAGCTCGACGAGCCTGATGTCATACTGACCGAGCAACTCATCGCACACCAATGTGCCATCCGATGGATTGTGAAGCTCCAGAAACAGATAATCGCGCTGCAGAATCGCCGCATGTGCCACGCACACGGCCAGCACATCCAGCAGGTCGGGCGGTGGCACCGGACAGCCCGGATACCCATCCGCCCGCCGCAAATTGGCACTGGGCGTCAGCAGGTGATTGCGCGCAACAATGCGGTGCGCCCCGTCGCCGTAGTCATAGTCCTGGCGAAAACAGAATCCGTATTCGCGCAGCCACGACAAATCCCACAGCAGTAGATCCAGGGTACGGACTTCACCTGCAACCACCGTGAGGTCGCCTTCCTCTGCGACCCGGCCGGCCATCCGCAATCCCTGCAACACGGCGCGTGCCTGATTGGAGGGATAACGTACCGGTACCGGGCACTCGGGCGCACACTGTGATGCCGCCACCTGATCCGGACTGACCAGATGGTCCAGAGGCAATCCGTAGCGAACGGCATACTCCTGCAGCGTCAAGCCACAGCAGACCAGCAGGTGAGCGGAATCAATCCTTTCCAGTTCTGCCTCGCATTCCATACATTTCATGGCGCACCTCCAGTCCTTCGTACGACAGCTAAGGGTGATTGCTCCGGATCATCCGGGGCAATCACCCAGCGGCTGCTACGCATTACGCATGCGCAGCGAACGGATGCGATTCAGTCTTGCGATTGATGACTTCGGTCGCCGACGGCGTTCCCGCAACTGCCCGTTTGATCGCCTGCTTTGTTGCTTCGTAATTGAAGTCCTGAATCTTCGCGTCATCCTTGGCCAACCAGTGGATAAACACGCCGACACAGATGAACAAATCATCGGCCTCGCCAGCCGGTATCGTTCCATCTTCCACACAATCGGTCACGGCCATGGCTACAGCACGCTGTGCGGGACCGAACATCTGCGTCGCCTGTTCGCCGTTCTTGATGGTCACCTTGTTGAACATCACGGTGTTCGGCTTAGCGGCCAGATTCGGCGCCACCACGGCAAGCAGGCTGGTAAAACCATCCTTGTTGTTGGTGAGCGCATTGCAAAACGCCGTTTCGGCGGCACTGCCGCGAGGACCCAAGATCAAATCAACATGAGCTATCTCGTTTCCTTCTCCCACCAGGGACTCTCCGACCATTACCTTGTTGATGACTGTCATTTTGCTACTCCTTACGGTGGTAGTTACGTGAATTGGTACCGTCTGGAGACGGTCCCTCTGCTAGGTGCGGAGCCGACCGTCGCTTGCCCGCCCATCAACTCTTCCAGGCGTACCGCAAGCAGGGTCGCAACCGTCAGATCCGCTGTAGTGCCCGGATTGATGCCTGCGTGTTTGAACTGCGCGTCCAGTTCTTCCAGATGTGGCAGAAACTGTTCGGGCGCGTCCGACCGACACATTGCACCTTCCAGGCGCGCGGCTTTAGCACTCACCTCCCTGGCCAATGCCTTGCCGTATTTGCGGGCGACGTGGGTATCGGGGGCGCGTTTCAGCAAACCCAGGAAGACCCCAACCGCCGCCCATGACTCGTCGTACCCGCGGAGACGCAAAGCGCGCATCCGCGGCACCGAATATTCGAAGATGTCCTTAAACAGACTGACGTACTGAAAAGCGATCCGGTCGCGCCTGGCTGCCGGCCACATCGCCTCCACCAGACTGCAATGCGGTTCGGCGTAAACATCGTGGCGTGCCGCCGCCCCCAGTCCCGCCGGGGACGCGAGCCGGATGGCGCGGTAAACCCATTGCGTATCGGATTCGCCCGCCTGATCGAGCACGCGCCCGAGATTCCGACGCAGATCGTTTCCGGCATCCGCCAGCATCGCCTGCATCAGCGGCGCACAAAGCAGCACGATGCCCAGGTTCGTGTTGCAGCCCACCGTTTGATGGGTATCCGCGATCGCACGGTAGATACGCAGGCCGAGCCCTGCCTCGCGGCTTGCCAGGGCGTCAGCGCTCGCCTGCGCACTCGAACGGAAATCGCTTACTGTCATGCCGTGCCCGGCGCTGAAAATGCTGACGTTGCCGGGCTTGAACGCCTGCAGTTCGACAGCGCAGGCCTCCAGATAGGCCTCGCGCACGGCTGCGCCGGAGACCGCGTTCATCCCACCACCTCCAGCGGTTTGCCACCGGCCATCTGCGCCAGGAAATCATCCGCCAATGCCTGGGCGATATCCGGGCGGCAGACGCCTTGCAGCGCCTTCCAGGCGGGAATGCTGTTGAGCTCGATCAGCCACCACCGCCCTTCGACGTCCTGCAGCAGATCCACACCGGCGTACTGCATATCCACCGCGGCCACCGCCGCTTCCGCCAGGGAAGACATGGTCTCGTCGAGCACGGCCGCCTGGCCGCGCGCACCCTGGGCGACGTTGCTGACCCACGTGTTCCCGTCCCGGCGCATCGCCGCCACGGCCTGCCCACCGATAACGAAGACGCGCCAGTCGTGCCAATGGCCTTCGCCGCTGTCGATATAACGCTGCAGGTAATACACGCCGTTGTAGTCGTCACTCCCGGGCAGGTTATCGCCCGGTTCGATGCGTGCGATGCCTTTGCCCTGGGAACCGAACAGGGGCTTGCAGATCAGCGCATGACCCGCCATATGCTCTTTACGTATGACCGCCCCGGCGGATTCTGGATCGCGCATCACCCAGGTGGGGGGTACCGGCAGGCCGGCTCGGGCGAGCAGCAGGTTGGTCACGGCCTTGTCGACACTGCGTTCGATAGCCCGGCCATCGTTGTATACGGGTACGCCGACGGCCTGCAGCGCATGAAGCACGTTCAAATGGAATATCACCTCCTCCAACGTGCCGCCGGGCACGCCGCGCACGAACACACCGTCCGGCAATCCCGATTCAAAACCGGGGATATGCACCATCGGCGACTCGGTACCCGTTTCCAGCCGGCACGCAGACAAAGAGACGAAGCGGGTGTCGCAGCCACGTGCCGCGAACGCCTTGCGCAAGCGTGCGCCGTGCCAGCCCGGATTGTCGGTGAAGATGACGATCCGCCGTTTCATGCGCCGCCTCCGAACGACTGTTCCAGCAGACGTGCATCCACATTGCCGGCCCGGAAGCTCCGGCCGCTGTCCAACGCGCTCACGTTCACCGCCGCGGGACTGAACAACATGGGATCGATCTGGAAGAAATCGTAGTCGTAGGACTTGAACACCTCCGCAAAAGGCCGGCCGTAATCCTTGGACCGGCCGGACGGGAGTGCCTGCGCCAGGGAATGCGCCGCCTCGTCGTCGCCGTGCACATAGAGCTGCACACGTCCCGCGAACAGGATGGCGTCGTTGGTGCGCCCCATGGCCTGCACGAAATCCGGCGCCGGAGGCGGCAACGGTGCGCTGCCCACGCCGTCGGCGATGCGGTCCAAGGGAAAATCCAGGGCATGCACCTTGTGCAGCGCCACCTCCAGCACACGCGCCACCACCTGCACCGTGCCGGCCAGGCTGCGTGTCGGCGTGAGGATCAATGTCAGTGCCGAAGCGGCGATCCCGCAGTCGGCGGCGATCTTGTCCACCAGCGGCAAGGGCGGCCGGCGGTCAACCTCCAGTACCAGACAGCCGGCGTCGGCCCGGTCGCGGTATTGCAGTTCCTCGAACAGGGTTTCCTTGACCGACAGCGCACGCGCCGGCCCCGAGCCCAGGGCATGAAACGCCTCCTTACCCTCGCCGTGGCTCAGACTCCACCCTGCATACTGGCTGCCGAGACAGGCGAGCACGGGCGATGCGGTATGTACCGTCACGCCCACCGGCCAGCTCTCGGTTTCGCCGTTGGACAGCCTCACGCTGCCCAATCCGCCGAGGCAGATCTCCGCGATGCGCCTGCCCGCTTCCAGCCCGCCGCGCACATCGATACCGGCATCCACCAGGGTGCAGCCGTTATCCATCTGCGCCACCGACAGGCCAAGCTGCGGCGCGTCACGCACCAGCGACTCGACCAGCGGCGCAGCCAGGGCGTTCACGCTCACCGCACCGGCGAAAGATTGCAGCGCAGCGCCTTGCATACCGCCGGTCACGGCAGCACCTCCGCCAAAAGGGAATCCATGGACGTCCAGCGGGTGAGCAGGCCGATCAGCGCCGTACAGCGTGCGGCCAGCCGGTCCGTCACGGCACGCAACCGCGTGCCGGCGGCATGGACGGTGCACACCGGTTCACCGGCGCGAATGTAACGCCGGGGCTGCGGCAGATCCCGGCACCAAAGCGGCCATTGGCGGTCCGTTCCGATGCGCATGTCGCGCTGGGCGTAAATCACGCGATAGGCACGCAGACGACGCGGCAGACAGACACGGCCCGCCGGTAGGCTGCCGGCACAGGCCCGGACATGCAGCGACACCAGCCCGACATCGGTGTCCGGATCGTAAAGCTCCAGGGTCGCGCACGGCCGGGGATTGAGTTCCAGCACCTGACAGCCCGACGCCGAAGCGATGAAATCCATGCCGTTGATGCCTTTCAATCCAAACGTGCGGACCAGTGCCGCCACGTAGCCGATGACCGTCGTCCGTTCCCGATGGTCAAGCGTCGCGTGATTGATGGCTCCGCCATAACGGTACGGCATACGCGGATTGTTCTTGTCGTTCCACAGGGAATTGAAGCCGATGATCTGCGCCCGCCGTCCGTCGGCCAGAAACAGAACGGACATGGGTTGTCCGTCCACCTCGCGTTGAAACAGACATCCCGGCGGCGGTGTTTCACCTTCCAACCAGGGATGCACGTGGGTACCGCCATCGGCACGGGGATTCTTGACCAGCCAGCCCGACATACCCGGCTGCGTGAAACACACCTGCGGATGAGGAATCTTCAATTCGTCGAGCTGAGAAAAAAATGTCTCGGGATCCTTAACGTTGCGTACAACCTGCGCATCGTTGCCCGCTATCGAGAATCCACAGTCGTTCACACGCTGCAGCAGTTCCGGCTGACTTTCGAACCCGCTGCCGTACACCACGACGCCGGGACCGGAAGCCGACCTGAGCGCAATCAGATCCCGGCCCAACGCTTCACCGTCGATACCGTGACGCGATAGGCGCAACGACAGGCAGCGCCTGGCATGGGTGCGGGTTTCCCGGTCGCCGAAAAAATCGAACACGTCGGGACGTGCACCGCCACGCGCCGCCGATGCCGCCAGCGCGCGCGCCGACGTGGATATCAGGCACAATCTTTCAGAACTAGCCCGCATATTTCGCCGCCGCCTCGTATGCCTGCGCGAATCCCAGATATTGCGGCTCGTCGGCTTCACGCATCTGGCACAACATGTCGTACTGGATCTTGTACTTCACATTGCCGACCGCGAGCGCACCTACGCCTACGGCATCGCTGATCGACCCCTGTATGGGGACACCGTCGTCCTGTACGCCGACGCCTTCGATGCCTGCCGGGGGCACGGCATTCACATCTGCGGCGACCTTCAACTGCGTCGCGCCTGCAACCAGCGCCGCCGACAGAATCTGCACACCGGCCTTGGCCGTCGAGAACACCACTTGTGTATCTCTCAGCAAGGCGCGCTTGTGGTCGTCATCGGCGCTGTTGGCGGCCTCCAGCGTTACGCCGTAACGCTCGCCGCATAAAGCCACCGCATGTTGCGCCGCATCCATACCAAGGTGACTGGCCAGCTTCACACGCGCACCCTCGCGCGCCGCGAGTACGGCCACGATGGTACCGACCGGACCGGTGCCGAATACCACCGCGTTCGCACCGGCAAGGACTTGTCGGTGAATTTGCGCCAGGTGTTTCTTCACCACGGCGACCATCGCCGCCGCTGTGGTAAAAGCACCGCTCGGATCGGCGAAAACCGAGACCTCGAACGGCGGCACCATGGCCTGGCGGGCCACTTCCAGCATATCGACGGCCAGATGCACGTCGCGTCCGCCAAGATACATGCCGGTACGCCGCGCACCCTTGGGCCCGCGCGAAAAAATCGCGTCCTGCACAAGTCCGGTCACATCCTCCAGACCGACCCCTGTATAGGGTGTTACGGCATTCCAGCCCGCGTCGTAAGCCAGATTGACGTCAAACGGACTGACGTTGACGGTAGGTGTCAGCATGTGAAGCAGATAGGGCTTCTCCATATTTGATTTGGTCCCTGAGTCGTTAATATCAGGCGGTGGAGCGGGCGTGCCGCACCACCGCCGATTCGTAATGCCAAACCCGGCTGCCGGTGTTGCGCGCACTCAATGCCAGGAACTCCAATGAGTCGTTGCCCGAAAAATGTCGCCGGGCGTCATCAATCAGCGCATGCGCACGCGCTTCACCGTCCACCAGACAAAAACCGGTGGGCCCCCAGGAACTCTGCCCCAGTCCAACGGCCCCCTCTTCGCTCAACCAATGAATTGCGTCAGCCACCTCAGGACTGGTGAAACAACCACCCTGGGCCGGTGCGAAGTAATCGCCTACCCGCGCCTGGATCTCGCTTACGCCGGCACCGAAACCATCCAGATCCGCTTCTGCAAGCGCAGGCAGGACCTGCATCAGCACCACACGACTGAGATGAGCAGCCAACGCGTCCGGAAACGGCGGCAGCGCCTCGAATGCGGCGGACTCACTGTTGCCGTGCAACCCCTGACCGCGGCGGTCCAGTACCAGCAGCACCCACCAGCTGGCGGGCACATCCATGCGGGAAATCAGTGGCGGCGGCGCATGGGAATCCGGCGAACGTCCGCCGTCCACGAGAAAACCGCCATCCTGAAAAGCACCGATACCGATACCCGAACGGGCGCCTCGCTCGGTGTAACAGGCAATATCCCGTGCGTCCGTACCAACGTCATAAAGACTGGCGAGCGCAGCACCCACCGCTAAAGACAACTGCGTGCCGGACCCGAGACCGACGTGTTCCGGAATCCCCTGCTCGATATCAAGATGAACGCCGCCGGGAAGACGCCAGGCCTGTGCCAGTCGCCGCGCGCATTCGGCCGCACGCGCGCCGCCCGGTCCCGTAGCCTGAATGGAACGGGAAGTGACGGCGCAAAGCCGTATACCCATTCCCTCAAGCGTCATACCCAGACTGCCGAAGCGACGGCCCAATCCGCCGTTGAGATCGATAAATCCCATGTGCAGGCGAGCCGGTGCTTCAACCCATACATACCCGGTTGCGGAGTCCGAATTGTGAGAAATCTTCTCCATGACAGCCTCATAGCAACTAGCATGCCATTGAGATTTTCAGCGTTGTCACGGCCACTTGCGTCAATAACGCCGGTTCACTGCCCCAGTCCTGTAACAGAGTGTCACCCGCCCACCTCAAGCGGGTGACAAGGTGAACTGCAACGGTACTGCCGATCTTTCAGATCACACGTATACGCGATCAAAAACGCGTCTGAATAAGGCTTTCAACGCGCGTGGCACGATCTCTGCTTTCCATGTGACTGCCCATCCGGGACCCACCCGGCAGAGGCATTTGTATGTCACTTTGGAGCCATTGATGTCTGTCAGTGAGAAGTCACTCACCCACGAGCACGTGCCCTGTCCTTTTTGTGGATTGCTTTGCGATGATCTGCAGATACGTATCGCCAATGGCGATATAAAGATCATTGCCGGCGGCTGTACGCGCAGCGAAAACGGATTTGCAACCACGGGAGATGATTCACCACGAATCGCCGGTGAGACCGTTACGCTGGACCTGGCCATTAATCACGCTGCGGAACTTCTGGGTAACGCACGACGACCGTTGATCGGCGGCCTGGAGACGGATGTACGCGGAATGCGTGCAGCGCTGGCACTGGCCGACCGCATCGGTGCCGCACTCGATCACACGCACGGTGAAAATCTGCAGCGCAATCTACGGGTGCTTCAGGACCGTGGCTGGATCACCACGACGTTGAGTGAAGTGCGCAACCGCGCCGATCTTATCGTCGTTCTCGGCAGCGCCCTGTTTACCAGCTTCCCGCGACTCGTCGAACGGATTTTCGCCCCGCCGACCACCATGGTGGACGACGCCCTGCAGAATCGCCGGCTGATCGTACTGGGTGGTCGCTCTGACTGGCCCGTGCCTGAAACACAGATACCGCTGGAGTACATACCGGCGCCCATGGAAAGCATGGGCGAGATCGTATCCGTACTCCGCTGCCTGATCGACGAACGGCCCATACAGGCCGCCACCGTGGCCGGGATGAACATCGATTCATTGCAGCCGCTGGCCGAACGGATACGCCAGGCTTCGTATGGCGTGATGATCTGGTCGACCGGTGCTCTCAAAGGCGATCATCCCGATCTCACGGTGCAATGCATTAGCGAATTAATCACAGACCTTAATCGCGAACAACGTTTCGCCGGCCTGCCGTTGGCCGCAGGTGACGGCGACGTTTCGGCATATCAGGCCTGCACCTGGCAAACCGGTTATCCCTTGCGCGTGGACCTTGCGAGCGGTAAGCCGGTCTACGATCCGTATCATCTTTCCACTGCCCGTGCATTGGCCGACGGCGCCGATGCGTTGCTGTGGGTTTCCAGCTTCGACACGACGCACGAACCGCCCGACACGACGGTGCCGACCGTGGTGCTGGGTCGCAACGGCATGCAGATGACCAGGGAGCCGGAAGTCTTCATTCCCGTCGGCGTTCCCGGCCTGAACCACGCGGGCACCGTATTTCGCGGCGATGCAGTGGTGTCCCTGCCCCTGCGCCAGCTGGTCGATTCATCGCTACCGGCAGCCGCCGAAGTCGTGCAGGCAATCCGCACCCGGATCGAATCACAGGAGGTCCCATGCTGATCCGACTTGCGGGCGGTACCCTGTACGATCCCGCCCACCATATCAACGGCGAGATACGCGATCTTTATGTCCGCGATGGCTACATCGTGGATCCCGAACCCGACGCGCAGGTGGACCAGACTTACGACCTGCGCGGCAAGGTGGTCATGGCGGGCGCCATCGACATTCACACCCACATCGGCGGCGGCAAGGTGAACATCGCGCGCGCCATGCTTCCCGAGGATCATGCCGCGGCGCCCGTCGCACGTTCGGCATTCACCCGCAGCGGCAGCGGCCACGCGGCACCGTCAACGCTCACCACCGGTTATCGCTACGCGCAAATGGGTTACACCGCCTGCTTCGAACCGGCGGTCCTGCCCTCCAACGCCCGTCAGGCGCATCTTGAGCTGGGCGACACGCCTATGGTGGACAAGGGCGGCTACGCGATGCTGGGCAGCGACGAACTGCTGCTGCACATGATGCAGACGGGCGCCGACCAGTCGGCCATCAACGACTACGTCGCGTGGACACTACAGGCGAGCCAGTGCCTGGGAATCAAGGTCGTCAATCCGGGCGGTATCAGCGCCTTCAAGTTCAATCAGCGCGAACTGGATCTGGATGAAGAGGCCGCGCATCACGGCATTACCCCACGCGACATCGTGCGCACCCTCACCCGCGCGGTACACGACCTGGGCATAGCCCATCCCCTGCATGTGCACGCCAGCAACCTGGGCGTGCCGGGCAATTTCACCAGCACCCTGCAAACCATGGAGGCCGCCGAAGGCCTGCCCATTCATCTCACCCACATCCAGTTCCACAGTTACGGCACAGAGGGCAAGCGCAGATTCTCCTCGTCCGCCGCCGAGATCGCCGAAGCGGTCAACCGCATGCCCAACGTCAGCATGGATGTAGGGCAAATCATGTTCGGACAGACAGTCACCGCATCCGGCGACACCATGCATCAATACGCCAATCATCGCCATGCACATCCGCACAAATGGATGTGCATGGACATCGAATGCGACGCAGGCTGCGGCGTCGTGCCGTTCCGATATCGGGACAAGAACTTCGTCAATGCGCTGCAATGGGCTATCGGGCTGGAACTTTTCCTGAGCGTCGACGACCCGTGGCGCGTGTTTCTCACCACCGATCATCCCAACGGCGCACCCTTCACCAGTTATCCGCATCTCGTGCGCCTGCTCATGGACCGCAGCTTTCGAAATGACATGCTGGAACAGATACATCCCGCCGCTGCCGCTCACAGTCGCCTGGGCAGCCTGGACCGCGAATACGATCTGTACGAAATCGCGGTCATGACGCGTGCCGGTCCCGCCCGTGTGCTGGGCCTGGAAGATCATGGTCACCTGGGTGCCGGTGCGGTGGCCGACATCACCGTCTACACCCCGGACGCCGACCGCGAGCGCATGTTCGGAACGCCCGCGTATGTCTTCAAGGACGGTGAATTGATCGTGCGCGACGGCGAACTGGAAAAGGTTGTCTGGGGTCGGACCCACACCGTCCACCCCGACTACGACCCGTCCATTTCCAAACAACTGCGCCGCTACTTCGAACGCTTTCAGACGGTGCGCATGGAAAACTTCATGATCGGTGCCGACGAGTTTTCCAACGACGGGCACGGTGAGCTGGTCGTTCATCACGGCCGCGGGAGAAACGACACGTGATCCGCAACGGCGTCGCCATCGACGATACCTTCGCCGAGGCCTTCGACATGAAGGCCACGCGCGTGGTCATCACAGCACTCAACCGCAAATGGGCCGAACAGGCCGCCCGCACCATGACCGGATTTGCCACCTCCGTTATCGGCTGTGGTATCGAAGCCGGCATCGAGCAGGCCCTGGAATCCGACCAGACGCCGGACGGGCGACCGGGCGTATCCGTCCTGATCTTCGCCATGTCGGGTGATGATCTCGCAAAACACCTGGAGCGGCGCGTCGGTCAATGCGTACTCACCGCTCCCACCAGCGCAATCTACGCCGGCATGGACGGCAAGCCGGTGAATCTGGGACGCAACCTGCGTTATTTCGGCGACGGCTATCAGATCTCGAAACAGATCGAAGGGCGGCGCTACTGGCGCGTACCGGTGATGGACGGCGAATTCCTGTGCGAAGAGACCACCGGCCGCCAGGATGCCATCGGCGGCGGCAACCTGCTGGTACTGGCCGCCGACCTGGACGGCGCACTGTATGCCTGCGAGCAGGCAGTCGCCGCCATAGGCGCCGCACCGAACGTGATCATGCCCTTTCCCGGCGGCATCGTACGCTCCGGCTCGAAGGTGGGCTCCAAGTATCCGGCCGTCCCCGCATCCACCAATGACGCCTATTGTCCGACATTGCGCGGCGTCGCCGCCAGCCGGCTGGGTCCGGACATCGGTGCGGTACTGGAAATCGTCATCAACGGCCTGACCGATGCCGACCTGCGCCAGGCCATGGCCACCGGCATCGCAACCGTGTGTGAACTCGGCGAGCGCCATGGCGTGAAACGAATCTCGGCCGGCAACTACGGCGGCCAGCTGGGACGCCATCACTATCACCTGCGGGAGCTTGTCTCATGAGCAAGGTGACCTTGACCTTGCGCGAGGCGCCCGCTCAACGGATCGACGTCAGCAGCCTGAGCCTTCCCAGGCTGATCAGCCTCAGCGCGATGCAAATCAGCGCCCTTCCCCTGCATCTGGGCAATCACACCGTTGATGTCGGCGAACTCTTCGACGTGGCCGTGACCTCGTCCGACGAACCGGTGCTGGTGGTAAACAACAGCTCCAGCCGGCTGGACGGACTCGCAGCGGGGACCGTAGAGGGCAACGTGGAGGTGTTCGGCAACGCCGGCGCCTATCTCGCCAGTGACATGACCGGCGGCCGGGTTGTGGTACGCGGCGACTGCGGCGCCTATGCGGGAACTGGGATGGCTGCGGGACAGCTGCATGTGCACGGATCGGCCGGTGACTATCTGGCGGCCGCCCTGCCCGGCCGAGCGCACGGACTGCAGGGCGGCACGATCGTGATCGACGGCGACGCCGGCACACGCGCCGCCGATCGCATGCGCCGCGGCTTGCTGCTCATCGGCGGCGATGTGGGAAACCACTGCGCCTCGCGCATGATCGCCGGTTCGGTATCGGTGCTGGGCAGGGTGGGCGGTGGTGCCGGTTTCGCCATGCGCCGCGGCACCCTGCTACTGAACGAACTTCCCGAATCCCTGCCGGCGACCTTCAACCGGACGGGCACGCATGACCTGACTTTTATAAACCTCTGGCGCAAACGCATCGCCCAGGCCGGGTACACCGAACACGCCCGTATCGGACACGACATCCAACGCTGGGTCGGTGACCGGGCCGTTGGAGGCCTGGGAGAAATATTGCTATGGCGCTGAAACCAAATCCCAAAAAACGATACGGCCAAAGCAGCACGCTTAATGCCGCAACGTGATGACGCAACACCGATCCTGACACCAACATAACGAAATGACTGACAAAGGAAGGAGATGTTCCATGACGGGCCCGACCGACAGTATGCTAGCGACGCCCTGTGCGCTAACCGTGCCTTACCGCCCCCGCCTGCTCGTGGCGCTGCTGCTGGCGGCCACCGCCGGCACCGCGACCGCAGCAGACAACACCGTGCCGCTCAGCCCCATCGTGGTTACGGCGACGCGTGTCCCTCAATCCAGCTACGACCTGCCGGTGTCGATCAGCAGCGTGAACCAGACCCAGATTCAGGAAGCACAGCCGATGGTGAACCTGTCGGAAAGCCTGGCGCGCGTTCCCGGCCTTGTCGCACAGGACCGGCAGAACTATGCCCAGGGGTTGCAGATTTCATCGCGGGGTTTCGGAGCCCGTACGCCGTTTGGCATCCGTGGTGTACGCATGATCGTCGACGGCATACCCGCCACCATGCCGGACGGCCAGGGCTATTCGGCCATTTTCGATCTCGGCTCGGCACAGCGCATCGAGGTGCTGCGTGGCCCGTTCTCGGCCCTGTACGGTAATGCCTCCGGCGGTGTGATCCAGGTCTTCACGCAGGACGGACCGCCCCGTCCCACCCTTACACCCAGCTTCTGGGTGGGCAGCTTCAACTCCTATCGCGCGGGTCTTAAATTCGGCGGCCAGGTGGGAAAACTCAATTACATGACGGACCTGTCGCACTTCAGCACCGACGGCTATCGGGATCACAGCAAGGCCAGCCGCGACCAGTTCAACGGAAAATTCCGCTACCAGGCAAGCGACAAAACCAGCGTGACCCTGCTGGTGGACACCCTGGACCAGCCTAACGTCCAGGACCCGCTCGGCCTTACGCGCAGCGAATACGAGAGTGACCCGACCCAGGCCGTACCGGTCGCCTACACCTTCAACTCGCGCAAGACGTTGCGTCACTGGCAAACCGGCGTGGTCATCAAGCACAAAATCGATGCACACAATGCCATACGCCTGCTCGGATACGGCGGCAACCGCCGCGTGCAGCAGTTCTTGCCGTTTACCGGCAGCTTCGGCCTGTCTTCCGGCGGCGTCGTGGACCTGCATCGCAGCTTCGCCGGCACCGATGCGCGCTGGACGCATCAGGGCACATTGATGCAATCGCCCTTCACCTGGGTCGCCGGGGTGAACTACGGCACCATGACCGACCTTCGCAAGGGTTACGTAAACGATTACGGCAGCATCGGCGTGCTGCGACGCGATGAAAATGATGTCGCATACAACGTCGATGAATACCTGCAGGGCGAATGGCAGTTCACCAAACGCTGGTCGGCGACCGTCGGCGTGCGCCACAGCATGGTCCACTTCGACTCCAAGGATCACTTCATCACCACCACGAATCCCAACGACAGCGGCTACGTCAGCTACTCACACACCAGTCCGGTCGTAGGCATCCTCTACAAACTGCGTCCGCGCCTGCATCTCTATGCCAACTACGGGCAAGGTTTCGAAACCCCCACGTTCTCGCAGCTGGCCTACAAACCCAGCGGTGGATCCGGCCTGAACTTCGACCTCAAGCCCTCGACCAGCCGCAACTACGAAGTGGGCATCAAGAGCTTCGCCACCCTGAATACGGAATTGAAGCTGGCCGCGTTCCACATCCATACCGTGGACGAGATCGTGGTTGCCCAGTCGGTGGGCGGCAGGACCAGTTACAAGAACGACGGCGCCACCAATCGCGATGGGGCGGAACTCAGTATCGACAGCCACCTGCGCCATCATATCGACGCCTATCTGGCCTACAGCTACCTCCACGCCCGTTTCGAGGACGGCGCCATCAAGGGAAACCAGCTACCGGGCGCGCCCGCCACCAACGTGTACGCACAACTGGGCTGGCATGATCCCAACAGCGGGTTCTATACCATGCTGGACGGCCAGCTGCGCAGCAAGGTGTACGTGAACGACCAGAACTCGGATGCGGCGGACGGCTACGGCGTCATGGACTGGGCGGCCGGTCTCAAGCAATCCCCGGCGGAGCGGGTGAGCTTCAATGAATTCGTACGCGTGAACAATTTATTGGACAAAAAGTATGTCGGCGCCGTCATCATCGCCGATCATAATCATCGCTACTTCGAACCGGCGCCGGGACGCAACTACATGATTGGCGTGACCGCACAGGCCAGCTTCTGAAAAACGCGATATAAGCAAACCGGTCGATTCTTATGCATGACACTGCATCGACAACGCATCTGCAAAGCAATCCTTGATGCCAGTGTCCTGCTTCGTTTACCGCCTTAACCGTTGAAGTGAAAGCGCAGCCAGATCCTGAATTTCAGGATCTGGCCGTTCAACGCCGCAGGTGCAGCCGGCAGGCTGGCATGACGCACCGCGTTCAGTGCGGCCTGATCGAGAATCGGCGAACCGCTCGAACGGACCACCCGCACATGGCGGGCAGCACCATCCTGATATTCGAATCCCACTTCGGTCGCCCCTTCGATGGACATGACCTGTGCAGCACGTGGATAGTGCACGGCACTTTTCACTGCGGAACGGACCGCATCCTTGAACGTGACGGTCATGCGTGCCAGGGTCTGAGGCGACGGCCTGGCCGCATGGACGGCTGGCGCCGGGGGTGCAGGCGGTGCCGGTGCGGGTTTCTGCACCGCCTTCGGCACGGGTTTGGGTGCCTTGAGGTGTTTTACCGCCGGCGGCGGATTGGAATGATGGTGCGTTATCGGTTTGGGATGATGCACCCTGTGATGAACCTTGGGATGTTGCCTGGGCGGCTCGGGGGCTGGTTTGGGTATATGGGGTGCCGCCGGCTGCAAGCGTGCCAATGTCACCGTGAACGGAACCGGCGTCGGTGCTGGTATGTGCGGTTCACGTTGCGGAACGAGGCGCAACGCCGTGACGGTGAACAGGCTTTCAATCAACAGCGCAACGGCGAAGGCCTGCGGGATGGAAAGTTCACGTGGCCGACACGGATGGTACCGGTTACCCGGCATTGTTGGCTGCACCCACGGGACGCGCAGCAATCCCGATATGCGTCATGCCCGCCTCGCGGCAGGCGTCCAGAACCCGCAACATCATTTGTACGGTGGCGTTTTTCGCACCCGCGATGGTAACGGTCGTTTTGGCCGGATCGCGGCCTTTCAGCCATTGCGCCAGCTCGGGCGGCGTCATGACCTGGCCATGAACGCGCACGCTCCCGTCAGCCAGCAAGGAAACGACCACCGAGGGTCGCGGCATGATCTTCGCCGTCTCGCTGCTCGGCAGTTGAGAACCGATGCCGCTGGCCGGAATCATCCTAAAAGTGACCATCATGAACACCACCAGCAGGAACAGCATAATGTCGATCATGGGGATGATTTCCACACGCCCCTTGCGTTCGTCGAAGTAGCGCATCTAAAAAGCCCCCCCATCGGTTCCGTTACGCAGGGACAGCGAAGCCGTCTGCGGTGCGGCGATCGGTGTTTCGGCCAGCCGGTTTTCCAGCATCAGCTTCACCGTTTCCAGGTGATGAACCACCAGACGCACGCGCTTTTGCAGTCCGTTGAAACAAACCAGACCGATGATGGCGACCACCAGGCCGGCAGCCGTGGCGATCAGCGCCTCGGCGACACCACCCGTTACCTGGGTGGGTACCGCGCTCAGGTTTCCCAGCGCCTTGAAAGAAGAGAAAATGCCGATAATGGTCCCCAGCAGGCCCAGCAGGGGACCCAGCGTAACGGCGGTATCCAGCAGCCACAGGCCACGGTCCACCTTGGGAATCTGCAGCATGAGCGCTTCATCCAGGGTCACCGACAATGAGTTGCCGGACTGCTTTCCCGCCGCAGTTTTCGCAATCTCCAGCAGAGCGCCGTAAGGGGAACGCCCGTATCGCTCCAGCAACGCATCCAGAGCGGGCGCATTGAGACTGGGCACGGCGCTCAACTGCGCGCACAGGGCGTTACCTGTACGTGCCGCCCAGGTCAGTGCCCAGCTGCGCTCGACGATCACGGTCAGCGCAATAAGCGACAGCACGCCTATCACATAAAGAATGCCGCCCGACATGCTCGCCACGTATTCCACCGTCTGCAGGGTCATCCACGCCTCCTGTAATTGAACAGGCCCGGAACAGGCTGCGTCCCTGACACCTTCCGGACAGCAATGCGACATTCGCCGACACATCCTCTGCCATCAGCAACCACGGCCACAACGGATGCATCGGTGATCTACTCACTGTTATGCAGGTGTAGGGGCAATGTTCGTGCCAAAGCACTTGGTATCCATACAGTCCCGCTGCATACGCGACAGGGGATCGTTTTGAAGGACAAGACAGCGTCGACGGCGACCGGTATACGATTCCGGATACGATTTACGGCCGTTGCCTTCACGAACACACCTCCCGGGAGTAGCACAGTGTGTCAATTCCGGGACATCGCCCACGCCAGGATCTGCAGCGGCAAATGATCCCGCCCACAGTCCGGAAACCGATTCCGACGATCCACCTCTGAGCGGCACAGTACTTGCCTTACAGGAGAGTGAAGCTCTGCACGAGCCGGGAACGTCCGCCATCACCCGCGGGCACTGACAACCTGTCCAGTGCAGGCCATCTTGTTTATCTGTCCGCACTCAACCAAGGAGCATCGATCCATGGCGACATTAATGGTTCTGTATCACACGCCCGAAGACCCGGCGGCATTCGACACACACTATGACGACGTCCACATCCCGCTGGCGAAAAACATCCCCGGTTTGCGCGCTTATGAAATCAGCGATGGCACGGTCAGCACACCCGATGGTCCCGCCCCCTATCATCTGATCGCCGAGCTGTCGTTCGACTCGGTGGATGCGATCAAGGCCGGACTGGGCTCCAAGGAAGGCGGCACTGCCGTGGCCGATCTCGCCAATTTCGCCACCGGCGGTGCAACCGTGTTGATCTACGATACGAAAGACGCGTAGATGCCGCCCCGCACGGGGGGGAGCGACTAAAGCAGCTGCGAAGAGTAGCGGACTCCGAGCCAGGCCCCGAAAGGGGCCCCCACGGAACGGAATTGCGTCGACTCCCCCCCGGCCGGATCGAAACTGCCGCCGGGGCCGGTAAAATCGTTCGCCCCCAACACACCGAGCGAATAGTACTTGGTGTCGAACAGATTGCTCACCTGCAGGAAGGCCCGCCAGCGCCGCGCCACGCGATAGCTGGCATCCAGGCCGGCCACCACGTAACCGGGCACCTTGCCATGTACATCGCGGTTGTTTTCGTCGCCGCGGGCATATTGGCCTGACTGGGCCTGGATGATGGTGCTTACGCGCAGCCGGCCCGTGAATGGATAGGAAAGACGTAGTTTGAAAACATGCGGCGGAATACCCGGCACGTGATCACCGGGCTGCACCGTGATCAGCCCGCTACCGTCGGCACTGGAGTTATCCGGACTCGCCTCGGTAAACGCCGCCTGGAAGGTGGCATCGGTGTAGGTGTACTGGGCGGTCAGCCCAAGGCGGCCGATGGCGCCGTTAATGCTCAGCTCCACGCCCTGATGGCGCGTCTCCGGTACGTTCTGGAAATAGCCTTGCAAACCGTTAAGACTGATGAACTCGATGTCGTCATGCAGATCCGTGCGGTACAGCGCCGAATGCCAACGCCATCCACCATTGAGGCGGCCGCGCGCGCCCAGTTCCCAGGTCTTTGATATCACCGGCCGCAATCCGGGGTCCGAGAGGAAATTGTTCGGCAGCGTACACGGCGCATTCGGGTCGGCGCAGGTCAACTCGACCGGCGTGGGTGTGCGCATACCCTCACTGTAGCTGACATAAGTATCCAGGCCGCGTCGTGGCGTGATATTCAATCCCACGGCCGGATTGAAACGCGAGAAATCATGCTCGCCGTTGAGCGCCGTTCCGAGCTTGTCCAGCAGGCGGACATGGGCCCAGTTGTATCGCCCGGCCAACGTCAGCGTCGTACGCTTTCCCAATCCCAGTGTGTCGTAGGCATAAAGTCCGTAATAACGATTGCGGGCCGTCAGCCGCGTTTGCAACACATATGGCGCGAAACCCACGGTTTCACGCGCGGATGTTATCTGTGTGGGTTGTTCCTTCTGATTGAAATCCGTATCGGCCAGGTCGGCGGTCCCGCCCAGCACCAGCCTGCTGCGGATGGATTTTCCACCCTGGTGAATGATCAGGCGCAATGTACCCCCATAACCGTTTTCCTTAGTGTTTGAGCGGTCGTTCAGGCCCGGGCTGTTAGCGGCGCTTACAGGCTGCAAGGAATCGAATGCATCATTGACGTTACTGTCCAGCTCGCCCGAATCCAGACGCCGGAAATACACGTTTCCGGCCAAGGCCAGTGCATCGCTAAACTGATGACGTCCGGTGGTATTGAGAAACAGCAGATGATGCGTGGCATAGTCCGGCCAGGTATAGGACTGGCGGGGTTTGTCCAGCATCGCCAGGGGTAATGTCTGGGCACCACTCAGGCGGGTGTCGGCGCTCGTGATGCTCAGGTTCAATTTGGTCCGCGCACCGCGATAGCCGACCTTTGCGAACGCCTGCGCCACGTCGCTCGGATTGTGCTCCGCCCATCCGTCGCTGTGTACACCGTTGACGGTCGCGAAATAATCGTATCGGCCGCTGCTTCCGCCGCCCTCGACCTGCAGGCCGTAACGCCCGAACGAGCCGCCAAAGACCTTCGCCGCCACGCCCGGAAAATCGGCCCCGGATTTGGTCGTCACCACCACGGAACCGCCCAGGGAATTCAGACCGAACATCGGATTCGAACCCGGCACCATGCTCACGGATTCGATGGCCGATTCGGGGATCAGATCCCAGTTCACTACATCGCCGAAGGGTTCGTTCACGCGCACGCCGTCGACGTATATCGACAGCCCCTGGGGCGTTCCAAGCACAGGTGAGGCGGTAAACCCGCGAAAACTGATGTCCGGCTGATAGGGATTGTTCTGGGCGTCATTGACCGTCACGCCATTGAGGTTGTCGCTGAGGAACTTCGAGGCGTTCAACGGTTCCTGCTTGCGGATGGCGGCTGCATTCTGAGTCTGCACACCGAACGGCAGCTGGCTTGAGTCGACACCGATTCCGGGTATGCCCGGTCGCGACGTGGTCACGTCGATAGACATTACCGAGGTACCGTTGGCAGCCATGGCCGGAACCCACAATGCCGCCAAGGCGGCGAACATGAAACATTGGGGCAGGCGCCGAATCAGCATGGTATGGCAACCGGGTTTTTCGATACCGGCAGATAGATGACGGCGCCGGCCCGATGAGAATTTGAAAAAACGAGACGGCAGCGCCCGCAGGCGCCACCGTCCAAATTGTGCCCAATGGAGCACGTACCCACCCTAAAAGAACAGGATTGCACCGGCGGCGACGGCATTATCCTTGACGCTGTCTCCCGCCTGATTCTTGGCCGTGGTATGCGAATATTCCAGCACGGTATGCAGCGACTTCGTCAGCCCATAATACAAACCCGCCACCACCGAATCGTTCTTCTTGACCAGATTCGGATTGGACGCGGCGGTTTCGTTGGAGGCCAGATCGAGCGAGCTTTCGCCGTAACTCAGGCCGAACTTGGGCTTGCCGATCTTATAGGTCGCCTGCACGTACCAGCCGTCCGAATCGCGCTTTTCGAGCTGACCGTTGACATACGCCACCCCGTCGAAACCGATGGCCGTGGTGCCGATACCGTAACCCTTGTAGTAGCTTGCGACACCGCCCAGGGTACCCGGTCCGACGCTGGCGCTGGCCTTACCGCCGACATCGAATGCGTCCGCAGCGACGGTTTCGCCGTTGGGGATCGTGCCACCTGCCGTACTCGAATCGGTGCCGTTTGCCTCGTTACGCTGCCACATGAAGTCCGTCCAGACCTTGCCGCTCACCGCCCCCTTCCAGCTGTAGGTACCCTGCAGCTGGTATCCGGGCTGGCTGATACTGCTCATCTTGGCGCTGTTGTCGTTCCCGGAGAACGGATATTGCTCGAATGGCTGGAAAATACCGCCGGCGAACTGGAATCCGCCAAACTTTGGCGACTTGTAGGATATCTGCGGAATCCAGTCGGCGTAGACGTACCCGACACCGATGCGTCCGAGCGTGGTATTGCCGCCCAGGAATGCGGCGCCGGAACCGACGCCCAGCAGGGTCATGTCGCTGAGTATCGCATCGGACTGAAACAGCCCCAGATCGCGCCCCACCTTGACGGTTCCCAATTGCGGGGTACCGAAGGTCAGGAAATTCTGCCTGACGTTGATGGCCCCGCTGCCGATCCCGCGCTTGCCGGTAATCGAGGTATTCAAACCCGGATAGAATCCGATCGTACCCGCGATGTCGATTCCTTCCTGTTTGGTCTTGACCGTGAAAACGATGGCGCTCGGCAGCAGCCCGGACTCGATCGACGTCACATTGTGGCCGTCAACGCCGGTATTGCACGCCAAACCGCCTTCCACGGATGTCGCACTATGATCGCAGGAGTTGTAATCCAGAAAACCGTTCACGTTTCCGTTCACGTCCAATTGCCATTGGTCTGCCTGCAGGCTGACCGCATCCGCCGAGGTTGCCAAACCCAAAGCGATGGCGCCCGCCAAGGCGGCGGCAACATATCTACGCTTAGTCATTTACAATAACCTCCACACTGAATGGCGGCGGCTGTCAAACGTGTATGGCCGCCGGTTATGGGGTGGAGACAAGATCCCCTTGTCCGGTACCCGGTGTACGGGCGAAAATCTCGGCCATCCTGAGCCTTAAGCCCTTTGGAACCCCATTGGGCCGCAGGATAAGCGTGATAAATTACCTGCGGCCCGACCGTCAATGGCGTTACTACTGCCTTTGTTTTCGAGCCAGGGATAGCCGTTACGTGCTAATCACCTGGCTCATATTTATGAAACGGATATGCGTGACGAAATGGGGCTGTTTGACAATCAATTCCTCGTGGCGCGGTTACGATGCATGACAGCGGACGTCCGTCATTCGGGCCGGGGAACACGAACTCAAATGCATGGTACGGTTCCCCTGACATACAGCACGTCTCGGTTACGAGACACCGGTCCTGCCGGCAAGGCATCCCCTGGCATCATTCCGGGGGACGGCCCTCGGCCACCAGCTTTACGCTGCGCGCCTTGACATACTCATAAATCGCATTGATTTCCTTCGGTGAAAAGAAACCCGCCCAGCTCGGCATGCCTTTCGCCTTACGGCCGACCATGGCGGTATCTATAAACTGTTTTTCGGTCATTCCGTTGGCCAGAGATTGCCTCAGGTCTGGCGCATACTCCCCGCCCAAAGCATCCGGGCCGTGACAGCGGAAACAGTAGGAGTTGAACAGCTCATAACCGCGGAACACGGATTTGGTCACCTTCTTGGTTCCCGGTTTGAAAACCGCAAAGGAAACGTGGACCTTCTTTCCATCCACCGTATAGGTATGGGTCTTTTTGCTGTTCGTCGACACAGCCTGGCCGGCGGTATTACCCTTCAGCGACAAAACCCAATGCACCACCGTGGTGAGCTGCTTATCGCTTAATTGGGGATGAGGCGGCATCGGGATTTTTCCCCAGGTGCCGACATGACCGTTCTTGACGGCCTTGGTCAATGTAGCCACCGCATCAGGCTTTCCGGCGAAACGCTTGGCTACCGCTTCAAACGCTGGGCCGACGACGGTATGATCCACGGCGTGACAGGAAAAGCAGTCGCTGCCGTGTGCGATACGTTCACCCTCGGGCATGGCCGCGGCGGCCGCCGGGATCATATAGCCTGGCACCAGCGCCAAGAAGATCATTACTCCTCCGTAACGACGTAATTTGGCTTGCACCGTTTTTATTTGCCGTACTCTCATCCTAGGCACCTCTTAACCTACTTTTATGGATCCTGCCGATAGATTTCGGCCGCTTGGCCCACCGGCGTGATCTCTGTAAGGATCGGAAATCACACCGGTGGGAATTACGTTGAACGACACACCTGGTCCGTTCTTAAAACTTGTCCTGTTTTCGTACTTACATCGTCCCGTCAGCGAAACTGCTTTCACCGCTCGCCGTCGGATACAGCTTGACGTTGAACGAATCCAGAACCCTCTTGATCTGGGACTTGTGGGAATTGATCACGGAATCAAGTTCATTTTTCAGGCTGTGATCCTTTGCCCTCACGCCCATGGCTATAGAAAACAGGTAACGCTCGGGCGAACCCGTGGATCGGGTATTGGGTACGCGAACGACTTTCAGATCGGGGTAATCGTGAAGGTAATAGCCGATGGCCGGCTCCCACGTAATGATGACGTCTACCTTCCCATCGCGAACCGCCTGCAACATACTTTTGGGTGACAGATTTTTGTTGTCTGCCACATGGAACTGTTTAGCCTTGAACAGGAGGCCGCGCAGCTTCAATCCGGTCTGAGGCGGCGTGTCCTCTTCATAGCCGATCTTGAGGTGCCTCAGCACCGGTGAATCCATACTCGTAATGTCGTAATGCTTGTCCTTCTTGAACACGAAGACATAGGACGACTCGTAGTATGGCTTGGTATACAACTCTTCCGGATCGCCGTATGGGATACCCATGACGACGTCGCAATGACCGGCATCCAGGTTCAAGGCCAGAAAATTGGAAAATCCGCCTTGTCCACGAAGCGATGCCCAGTGATATTCGAGCTTACGGCCCATGGCTTTTGCGACAAGTTCCGCAACATGGTTCTCGAAGCCTTGACCGGCACGATTCGAATAAGGCATGTAATCAGGGTCAGCGCATACACGTAACGGTTGCTCGGATGCAACCGCCGACTGGGCCATCATTGCCAATGGCACCAGTACAAGCAGCATAAGAAAAAGATAAGACGGCAACGTCATTGTTTTGTTTGTCATGTTAAAAAAACTCCTCCGCCGGCTTTTTTAATCGGGTCCGACACCGGCACGCCGGCGCCGGACCCGTCCACGGTTTGCTCTTAGTTCACTGCGAACACCATCAGGGTTCCACCGAGATTGGTGTATTGCGGCAGGCTCGCATTCAGGCCCACGGCACCCAATCCCGCCGTCGACTTGTGGAGGTTATTGGTCATGCCAATAGCCGCCCAGCCGCCGACACCCGTCAGCACAGCGACGTATTCCTTGCCGTCATGCATATAGGCGATGGGATTGCCGATGATCCCCGAGGGGCAATGGAACTCGTACAGAACCTTGCCGGTCTTCATATCGACCGCACGGAACCAGCCCTTCAGCGTGCCGTAGAAGGCAATGCCGCCGGCAGTGGTCAAGGCACCACCCCAATCCTGGAAGGTGTCGTGAATCTGCCATTTGGTCTTGCCGGACATCGGATCGAAGGCGATGAAGCGGCCACGATAGTTGCCGGGACCAGGATGCATGTTCACGATGGCGCCCACGAACGGGAAACCAGCCTTGTATTTCACCTTGAAGGCCTGATAGTCCATGCACAGATGGTTCAACGGGGCATACACCAGACCGGTGTTCGGATCATAGGAGATCGGCTGCTGATCCTTGTCGCCCTGTGACGACGGGCAGATACCCTTGACGTTGACGCCCGCCTTGGTCATGTACTTCTGATCGAGCTCGGGACGTCCGGTCTTCATGTTGATCCGGTAGGCCCAGTTCACCGACGGGTCGTACTTGTGCGCAGCCAGCAGCTTGCCGTTCACGCGGTCGAGCACATAGGCAAAACCGTTGCGGTCGAAGTGCACCATCGCCGGCGTTTTATGCCCGTGATAATCCACGCTGATGAGAACGCTCTCGTTCACACCGTCGTAGTCCCAACCGTCGTGCGGCGTCATCTGATAAGCCCAGGCCGCCTCACCGGTATCCGGATTACGGGCGATGATGGACATGGACCACTTGTTGTCACCGGGACGCTGACTCGGGTTCCAGGTACCCGGGTTGCCGGTACCGTAGTAAACCAGGTTCAGCTTCGGATCATAGGAATACCAGCCCCAGGTGGTGCCGCCTCCGACTTTCCATTCATCCCCTTTCCATGTCTTCAGGCTGGAATCCCGGCCCACCGGCTTTTGCGTCGCGCCGTTGATGGTCTTGTTGGGATTGAACAGCATCTTGCTATCCGGGCCGGCGCTGTAGGCTCTCCACTCCTTTTTACCCGTTTTAAGGTTGTAGGAGGTCAGATAACCGAGGACGCCGTACTCGCCGCCAGACACGCCGACAAGAACATGATCACGAATAATCAGTGGCGCACCAGTCACCGTCTGACCGAGCTTCGGATCGGCATTCCTTACCTTCCAAATCACCTTGCCGTTGGTGGCGTTCAACGCGTAGATCATGCCATCCAACGCATCGGTGATGATGGTGTTGTCCGCATAGGCCACACCACGGTTGACGACGTCACAGCAGGCTACCGGCGGTGCGTTCGGATCCTTCCTCGGTTCGAACTTCCATGCGATCTTGCCGATGTCGTTCAGGTTGACGGCGTAGACGTAGTTGGGATAGGCCGACTCGAAATACATCATGTCGCCCACCACCAGCGGCTGGCCTTCATGGCCACGCAATGCACCCGTGGACATCGTCCACGCGACGTGCATCTTCTTTACGTTTCCGGTATTGATCTGGTCCAGTTTGCTGAATCGCCAAGCAGAGTAGTTTCCACTCGGCATCACCCATTGATCCGGGTTTTGCGACGCACGTTCGAGCCCTTCGTTGGCCACTGCAGATGCAGCCATCAGCGAACCGAACAAACAAAGGCTCGTCGTCGCCAATACGACTTTCAATTTCGCATACATGATCTACTCCTCCACATATTGCCCTCTCTTCGCAGTTCGGCGTTTGTGCAGATACCAGACCAACAAGGTATTGGTCCCTGGTCAGACGCATCCCCTAATGTCTGAACACGGACCCATCTCACTACACCGAACCGTACCTTTAAGCTCACGGATCGACCCGCTTGAAACTGCAATCCATATACGTCGATCCAACCACGCTTCGTTTGCTTAACGATGGACAGAAACCGTCATCGCTCTACACCGGGTGTTTCATCCCTGATCGACAAACAACGCGATATGCACCGGGCTCACAAAGTAAAAGCACTAACTATGCCAGTGAGGAATATGCGGGAACGGCACACCCATGCCGCCGTGTGGACATCTATTGAGAAAACCTTTGCTGTAACGCAGGCGTTGGCAGCCGCAGCGAAAAGCATTGCCGGACCGAAGCTCCCGACTTCAGGTATCGGGTGCGGCAGTGGTGAAACACTCTGTAACACGGGTGGGACGGCCAGACTGAACGCCTGACTCACGTATACGGGCATCAACAATACGGGATGCGCTTTTCCTTACCCTCAACGGCAATCTTCCCGAAACCGGCGACCGGAGGACTAACCTACAAATCTGAGCCGCCACATGGCAGGAACAAACGTGCGCCGCAAACGCCACACCGGCGTCCCGTCTCTGACACACGGGCAGAAATCCGAAATGGCCGGAATCACTCTGTCCGCGAGGCTGTCAAATCCTTTTGAGTGGCACCGTTCTTGCTTTTTAAGGGCTCAGGATGGATTGCATGCTCGACGCTGCCCGACCGGACGTGCCCGGTGCAGATGCCAAGACATCCCAGGAAAATCCCGCGACCGGGAGTGAATAAATGAAAATAGGGATACAAAGGGGTGGCAATTACTAGCAAACCGCCACTTCGGCTGTTTTGCACAGCCAAGCGGGAAACTTGGCACCAGGCGGGGCGTCAAAATAACGGATCAGACTTAACCCAACAGTAACCAACAGGCATTCCTGGCGCATGCCAGCATTAACGCGACGGTTCACCACGAGAAACAATGTTGCGCACAGGTGTTGTTGCAATGCGCGTTTATCACAGGCACATCGAATTCGCACCTAGAATTCACCTATAAAGTCATCGTTTCGCCGCCAACAGGAGGTGACCATGGCAAATGTCCACCCCATGCGCCGACGACTGCGCCCCCACCCCAAAGGACGCCAGGTCGATCCGCAGGTAGCTGAAGAGGCCCGCACCCTTACCGCCGGCCTCCCCCAAGAGCGGGCATGGCTCATCGAACACCTGCATTGTATTCAGGATCATTTCGGGCATCTGCCCGGCGATCATCTCGTGGCGCTTGCCCGTGAACTGCACATGGCGCCGGTTGAAGTCTACGAGGTGGCGAGCTTCTATCACCATTTCGATGTCGTCGCGCACGGCGAGGAGGCACCGCCCGCCGTTACCGTACGCGTCTGCGATTCGGTCACCTGCGCCCTGTTCGGGGCGGAAGAACTGGCGAACACCCTGCAGCAGCGACTCGGCAGCGAGGTACGTGTGCAGCGCGTTTCCTGTGTCGGCCGTTGCGACCAGGCACCGGTCGCCGTAGTCGGCCAGAATCCGGTGACGAACGCCGGCATCGACGAGGTCACCGCCACGGTGGCCCGCAGCGAAACCGATGCGCCCATGCCCGATGCATGCGACTACCGGACCTATCGCAACAACGGCGGTTACGCACTATGCAGGGCGCTGGAGCGTGGCGAACTTTCCGCGGAAAGCGTGCTTCAGGCGATCGAAGGCGCCGGCCTGCGCGGCCTGGGTGGTGCGGGTTTTCCCACAGCACGCAAGTGGCACATCCTGCTCGACCAGCCCGCGCCGCGCATCATCGCGATCAACATCGACGAGGGAGAGCCCGGCACCTTCAAGGATCTCCACTATTTAAGCCGCGATCCCCACCGCTTTCTCGAAGGCGCCCTGATCGCCGCCCAGGTGATCGGTGCCGACGACATATACATCTATCTGCGCGACGAATACGCCGGTGCACGCCGGATGCTCGAGCACGAACTCGCCGCACTGCAGGCCGACCCACCCTGCCGCCTGCCGAACCTGTATCTGCGTCGCGGTGCCGGCGCCTACATCTGTGGCGAGGAATCGGCCATGATCGAATCCATCGAAGGAAAGCGCGGCATGCCCCGGCTACGCCCCCCGTTTGTGGCGCAAAACGGCGTATTCGGCCGACCCACGCTCGAGCACAACATGGAAACCCTGCACTGGGTGCGCGACATTGTCGAAAAAGGGGCGGAATGGTTCGCGTCGCAGGGCCGGCACGGCCGCCACGGACTGCGCAGTTACTCGGTAAGCGGCCGCATCACCGAGCCGGGGGTCAAGCTCGCGCCGGCCGGCATCACCGTGCGCGAACTCATCGACGAATACTGCGGCGGCATGCTGCCCGGCCACACCTTCTACGCCTACTTCCCCGGCGGTGCCTCGGGCGGCATCCTGCCCGCCAGCCTTGGCGACATCCCGCTGGATTTCGGCACCATGGAGGAACACGGCTGCTTTATCGGTTCGGCGGCGATCATCGTGTTATCGGACCACGATCGTGCCCGCGACGCCGCGTTCAATGCCATGCGCTTTTTCGCCCACGAATCATGCGGCAAATGCACGCCCTGCCGCGTCGGCACGGCCAAGGCGGCCGACCTGATGACCGAACCGCGCTGGGACCGCGGGCGTCTCGACGATCTCGCCCAGGTCATGGCCGATGCATCGATCTGCGGCCTCGGGCAGGCCGCACCCAATCCGCTGCGCTGCATTTTCAAATACTTTCCCGAGGAGGTGGACTGATGGCTGCCAATCCGGACACGCTTACCGAAATCGCCTTCACCCTCGACGGCCGCGAATTACGCGCCCGTCCCGATGAAACCATTCTCCAGGCCGCCCGCCGGCACGGCACCGACATTCCCCACCTGTGCTACACGGACGGCTTGCGCATCGACGGCAACTGCCGGGCCTGCATGGTGGAGATCGAAGGCGAACGCACGCTGCAACCGGCCTGCTATCGCAAACCGACCGAAGGCATGACGGTGAAATCGGCTTCGCCGCGCGCCCGCCAGGCGCAAAGCCTGGTGCTGGAACTGCTCGGCGCCGACATGCCCGACGAGACCTACAACCCGTCCAGCGAGCTTGCCTACTGGCAGCGCGAACTTTCCCTCGGCGCGCCGCGGTTCGCGCGCCGCACGGAACCCACCGCCGACCTGTCCCACCCCGGCATCGCCGTGCGCCTGGACGCCTGCATCCAGTGCACGCGCTGCCTGCGCGCCTGCCGCGAAGAGCAGAACAACGACGTCATCGGCTATGCGCATCGCGGCGCCGAGTCCGCCATTGTCTTCGATCTTGCCGACCCCATGGGCGAGTCATCCTGCGTGGGCTGCGGTGAATGCGTCCAGGCGTGCCCGACCGGCGCGCTCATGCCCGCCAATGACGTCGGGCTGGAACAGCCCGAACGCGACGTGGAAACCGTCTGCCCTTACTGCGGGGTGGGCTGCCTGGTCACCGCCCACGTCAAGGACAACCGCATCCTGTGGATGGATGGGCGCGACGGCCCATCGAATCACAACCGCCTGTGCGTCAAGGGACGTTACGGCTTCGACTACGTCCACAATCCGGCCCGCCTGACCAAGCCCTTGATTCGCCGCGAGGGCGTGCCGCGCCCCGGACCGGACGACGTCCTGGAAGCCACCCCGGAACGCCTGGCCGCCACCTTCCGCGAGGTGAGCTGGGAAGAGGCCCTGGAATACGCCGCCGCGGGTCTGCGCCGCATACACGAACAGCACGGGCCTTCCGCCCTGGCCGGTTTCGGTTCCGCCAAGGGCACCAATGAAGAGGCCTATTTGTTCCAAAAGCTGGTGCGCACCGGATTCGGTACCAACAACGTCGACCACTGCACACGCCTGTGCCACGCCTCATCGGTCGCCGCGCTGCAGGAGATGGTCGGCTCGGGCGGCGTCTCCAACCAGGTCGCCGAGGTCGCCGACACCGACGTCATCCTGGTCATCGGCGCCAATGCCGCCGAAAACCATCCGGTGGCCGCCACCTACATCAAAAACGCAGCCCGTGCCGGCGCCACGCTCATCGTCGCCGATCCGCGCCGCACCCTGCTTGCGCTGAACGCCGACCACGTCCTGCAATTCAACCCCGACACCGACGTCGCCCTGCTCAATGCCCTGCTCAACGTGATTATCGAGGAAGGCATGGTGGACGAAGCGTTCGTCGCGCGCCGCACGACCGGCTTCGATGCCCTCAAGGACCACGTCGCCCACTACACGCCGGAGCGTGTGGCGCCCATTTGTGGCATTCCCGCCGAGCGCCTGCGCGAGGTCGCACGGCTTTACGGGAGTGCGCCTGACGCGATGATCTTCTGGGGCATGGGCATCGCGCAAAGCGTGCACGGCACCGACAATGCGCGCGCGCTGATCTCGCTTGCCCTGATCACCGGCCACATCGGCCGCCGCGCCAACGGCCTGCATCCGCTGCGCGGCCAGAACAACGTGCAGGGCGCCTCGGACGTCGGGCTCATTCCGATGGTACTACCCGACTACACCCCGGTCGGCAACGCGGAAAACCGCGCCCGCTTCGAGGCCGCCTGGAACGTGACCCTGGATCCGGAGCCGGGCCTGACCGTGGTGGAAATCATGCACGCCGCCAACGAACGGAAAATCCGCGGCATGTACATCATGGGCGAAAACCCGGCCATGTCCGACCCGAACCTTCATCACGCGCGTACCGGCCTGCAGCGCCTCGAACATCTGGTGGTACAGGAGATTTTCCCCACCGAAACCGCGCTCTACGCCGACGTCGTTCTGCCCGCCTCGGCCCTGTTCGAAAAAAGCGGTACGGTGACCAACACCGACCGCCGCGTGCAGTTCCTGCGTCCCGCGCTCGAACCGCCCGGCGAAGCGCGCCAGGACCTGTGGATCGTGCAGGAGTTGGCACGCCGACTGGGATTGGACTGGCAGTACGAGGGCCCGCGCGAGGTGTTTGCCGAGCTGCGTACGGTGATGCCCTCCATCGCAGGCATCACCTGGGAACGCCTGGAAGAGAGCGATTCGGTCACCTACCCCTGCCGTCACGAGGGCGACCCCGGTGACGGGGTGGTGTTCCAGAGCGACTTTCCGACCGCTGACGGTCGCGCGCAACTCTCGCCGGCGACCTACGCCCACGGTCCCGAACTGCCCGACAACGATTATCCGCTGGTGCTCATCACCGGGCGTCAGCTCGAGCACTGGCACACCGGCGCCATGACGCGTCGCGCCACGGTACTGGACGCCATCGAACCCCTGCCCACGGTGAGCCTGCACCCGGAAAGCCTGGCGCGTTTCGGGCTGAATGCGGGCGACGCCATCACCGTGGAATCGCATCACGGCACCGTCACCGCCTATGCGCGTGCCGACGATGCACTCATGCCCGGCCAGCTGTTCCTGCCATTTGCCTACCGCGAGGCCGCCGCCAACCTGCTGACCGGCGACACGCTGGACCCCTACGGCAAGATCCCGGGTTTCAAGTTCACCGCGGCCGCGGTAAGGATACGCGCCGCCGCACCCGCGGAAACGACGCATTTGACGATGAACTGAGCAAAAGCCTGCCGTTTCGCACGCCATTCGGCACGAAACTGCGAAACAGGCCCGCAGAACATAGGAAAAAGAAAAAGGAGAGGATCAGGAACGAATCAAGATGGCAGTGAACACACTGCCATCTTGATTCAAGGGAATCGATCAGCGGGCGATGCGCCCGGATCCCGTTAATTCCGGAGGGGAAATTTGGTCGGGGCGAGAGGATTTGAACCTCCGACCACCTGAACCCCATTCAGGTGCGCTACCAGGCTGCGCTACGCCCCGAAGGCTGCGAAGAATACCCGATCAGGGCGGGTATGAAAAGCGCGCGGTCAGCGCTTGAGCAGATGCAGCAGCTCTTCCATCTCCTGGCGCAGCTGACGGATGATCTGCTGGCTTTGAGAAGCGTCTTCGCGCACCTCATCGCCGGCCAGTTTCTGCCGTGCACCACCGATGGTGTAGCCCTGCTCGTACAGCAGGCTGCGAATCTGCCGAATCAGGATAACGTCGTGGCGCTGGTAGTAACGACGGTTACCACGCCGTTTGACAGGCTTTAACGAGGGGAATTCCTGCTCCCAATAACGCAGTACGTGCGGTTTGACACCGCAAAGCTCGCTAACCTCTCCAATGGTGAAATATCGTTTGCCAGGGATGGCTGGCAGTTCGTTATTGTTCCCGGCTTCCAGCATAGGCCTCGACCCGCGCTTTTAGTTTTTGTCCAGGACGGAAGGTCACGACCCGTCGCGCTGTAATCGGTATTTCTTCACCCGTCTTGGGATTCCGCCCCGGACGCTGGTTTTTGTCCCTGAGCATGAAATTCCCAAAGCCCGACAATTTGACCTGCTCTCCCGCCTGCAGAGCATTGCGGACTTCCTCGAAAAACATCTCGACCAGCTCTTTGGCCTCACGTTTATTGAGACCGAGCTCTTCGAACAACCGCTCAGCCATATCAGCCTTGGTCAATGCCATGAACTATACCCTTAATTCGGCGCCGACGTCTGCCCCCAACCGAGAGATGAGACGCGAGACGATCGTCTCCACGTCCTCGTCACTAAGGGTGCGCGATAAGTCCTGTAAAATCAAGCTAAAAGCGAAACTTTTTCGACCATTAGGTACGCCCTCCCCTCTATATACATCAAAAACATAAAAATCCTGAAGTTCGGGAATAGATTCAGCCTGAATTGCGTCGCGCAGCTGGGCGTAGGAAACCTTCTCGTCCACCACAATCGCCAGATCGCGCCGGATAGCGGGATAACGCGAAAGTGGTGCAAAAGCAGGGACTTGGCCAACGTCAAAGGTATCGAGATCGAGCTCGAACAGGTAGATCGGGCCCGCCAGATCAAGCGCAGCCTCGATTTCCGGATGCAACGCCCCGAGACAACCGGCGCACCGACCGTCGATGCGGATCTCGGCGGCCTGGCCGGGGTGCAACGCAGGATTGTCGGTCAACGGCACGTAATCGCGTGCCGACAGGCGAGCCCGCGAGAACAGGGCCTCGAGGTCGGCCTTGAGATCGTAAAAGTCGACGTCCGCCGCAGCCTCGCCCCACTGGGTAGGATAACGCGCTCCTGAAACCAGCCCAGAAAGCGTATTTATTTGTTTTAATTCATTGGCTTGCATAACAAACCTGAGACCCGACTCGAAAATACGGACACGCGCTTGCTGGCGATTCAGGTTGCGTTGCAGGGCGCGCAGCAGGCCCGACCAGAGGGAGCTGCGCATGACGGAGAGTTCGCTGGAGATCGGGTTGGCCAGGTGGAACCTGTCCGAGTCCGGCGCCAGCAGGGCTTCGATGTCCTGATCCACGAAGCTGTAGGTGATCGCCTCCTGGTAGCCCAGGGTGACCAGCTGCTCGCGCAGGATGTCCAGGGGCAGAATCCGTTCCGGACGCCCGACAATCGCCTGGGGGCCGCCGATCGGCACCGCCGCCGGAATGGCCTCATAACCGTGGACCCGCGCCAGCTCCTCGATCAGATCCACCTCGATGGACAGGTCGAAGCGCCAGCTCGGCGGGATGACCGACCAGCCGCCCTCGGCCGGCTCGATCTCGCAGCCAAGCCCGCGCAGGATCGTCTCGACCTCCTTGCCGTCCAGCACCACGCCAAGAACTCGTTCAATACCTGAACTTCTTAGCGTAAGAGTTTGTTTTTTATCGTATTTTGATTCATAAGCCTGCTTAATGGCCGGACCCGGCGTACCGCCCGCAATCTGCAGGATCAAGGCCGTGGCCCGCTCAACCGCGATGGCCTGCAGCGCCGGATCCACGCCGCGTTCGAAGCGGTGGGAGGAATCCGTATGCAGCCCGAAGCGGCGGGCACGGCCGGCAATGGCCTCCGGAGTGAAAAAGGCGCTTTCGAGAAAGATGTCGCTCGTCTGCGCGCCCACCCCGCTGTGCTGGCCGCCCATGACTCCGGCCAGCGCCAAGGGGCCGCCGGCGTCGGCGATCACCAGACAATCCGGATTGAGCTTGAGAGTCTGGCCGTCGAGCAGGACGATCTCCTCCCCCGCCTGCGCCATCCGCACGCGGATACCTTCCTTGATCTGCGCCAGATCGAAGGCGTGCATCGGCTGGCCCAACTCGAGCATGACGTAATTGGTCACATCGACGAACGGGCCCAGGGAACGGATCCCGCAGCGACGCAGGCGCTCCTGCATCCACAGCGGCGTGACCGCCTGCGGATCGACGCCCCGGATCACCCGCCCCACGTAAACGGGACAGGCCTCGGGGGCCTGGATCTCCACCGGCAGCTCGGCCTCGCAGGCCGGCTCGACCGGTTCGATCTCGGTTTCGTTCAGCGGCCGCCCGCTCAGCAGGGCCACTTCGCGTGCCACGCCGGCAAGGCTGAGACAATCGGCGCGGTTGGGGGTGAGATCCACTTCGAGCACGGCGTCATCCAGACCCATCGCCTGGCGCAGGTCCTGCCCGACTTCGAGATCGGCGGGCAGCTCCATCAGGCCGCTGGAGGTCTCGGCAAGCCCCAGTTCGCTGGCGGAGCACAGCATGCCGCTGGACTCCACGCCGCGCAGCTTGGCCTTGCGGATGGTCATGCCGCCGGGCAGGCGGGCACCCACCTGGGCAAACGGCGCCAGCATATCGGCATGGACATTGGCCGCCCCACAGACGACCTGCAGCGGACTCCCGGTACCGGCATCGACCTGACAGACCCGCAGCTTGTCGGCATCCGGATGGGGCGCGATCTCGGTCACCCGCCCGACGACGATGCCTTCGAAGGCGGGCGCGGCCGGCTCAAGGCTATCAAGCTCCAGCCCCGCCATGCTGAGACGGTCGCCCAGTGCCTGAGGCGTCAGACCGTGCTCGACCCACTCCTTCAGCCAGGAATTCGGAAATTTCATGCTCGCTCTACCCTGCTTTATTGCCGCAGACGAGGCCCTGCCCCGTCGGCGGCTTTAGAACTGTTTCAGGAATCTCAGGTCGTTCTCGAAAAAGAGACGCAGATCGTCCACGCCGTAGCGCAGCATCGCCATGCGTTCCACGCCCAGACCGAAGGCGAAACCGGTGTAGCGTTCGCTGTCGATGTCCACGTGCGAGAACACCGCCGGATGAACCATGCCGCAACCCATGATCTCCAGCCAGCCGGTGTGACTGCACACGCGGCAGCCTTCGCCACCGCACATCACGCATTGGATGTCGACCTCGGCCGAGGGCTCGGTGAACGGGAAGTAGGAAGGACGGAAGCGGGTACGCAGGTCATCCTGCTCGAAAAAGGCGCGCAGGAACTGGCTGAGCACACCTTTCAGATCGGCGAAGCTGATGCCCTCGTCGACCATCAGTCCCTCGATCTGGTGGAACATGGGGCTGTGGGTCAGGTCCGAATCGCAGCGGTACACACGCCCCGGCGCGATAACCCGCAGCGGTGGCTGGGAATGCTCCATGACGCGCACCTGTACCGGCGAGGTGTGGGTGCGCAGCAGGCGCCCGTCCGGGAAATAGAAGGTATCGTGCATCGCACGGGCAGGATGATGCGACGGGATGTTGAGCGCCTCGAAGTTGTGGAAGTCGTCCTCGACCTCCGGCCCCTCTGCAACCTGGAAACCGATATGCGTGAACAAGGCCGAGATGCGCTGGATGGTGCGCGTGACGGGATGCAGATTGCCCGCGGACTGGCCGCGGCCCGGGAGCGTGACGTCGACGGACTCGGCGCTCAGCCGGGCGGCCAGCTTCTCCGCCTCCAGGGCGCTGCGCCGCGACTCCAGGATCTCGGCGACCTGCTGTTTGACCTGGTTGATGGCCTGCCCCGCGGCGGGCCTTTCGTCGGCCGGCAGCCGCCCCAACCCCTTGAGCAACTCGGTCAGCTTGCCCTTCTTACCCAGGTAGTGGACGCGCACCTGGTCCAACGCGGCCATATCGCCGGCTGACTCCACAGCCGACACGGCCTCCGCGCGCAGTTGCTCGATCTCGTTCAAGCTCAACGACTCCCCTAGACTCAAAAAACAAAGGGGAAAGGCCTAGGCCTTTCCCCTTGTCTGCAGTTCGACTGGTTTCGATCGTCGCTCAGGGCAACGATCGGCACGTACCGTCAATCAGTTCGCCAGGGCGGCCTTGGCCTTGTCGGCAATCTGACCGAACGCGGCGATATCGTGCACGGCGAGATCCGCGAGGATCTTGCGGTCGATCTCGATACCGCTCTTGTTCATGCCGTCGATGAGCCGGCTGTAGGACAGACCGAACTGGCGCGCAGCGGCATTGATGCGCACGATCCACAGGCCGCGGAACTGGCGCTTGCGCTGACGACGGTCACGATAGGCATACTGGCCGGCCTTGGTGACCGCCTGGTTGGCAACACGGAAGACGCGCGAGCGGGCGCCGTAATAGCCTTTCGCCTTCTTCAGAACCTTCTTATGACGAGCATGCGCCGTCACACCACGTTTTACTCTGGGCATGTCCCGTACCTCTTAGTTGTAAGGCATCATCTGGCGGACCAGCGGCACGTCGGCAGCCGCCACCTGGGCGCCCGAACGCAGCTGACGCTTCCGCTTGGAGCTCTTCTTGGTCAGGATGTGGCGCAGGTGCGACTGCTTGCACTTGTAGCCGCCGGAAGCGGTACGCTTGAAGCGCTTGGCCGCGCCACGGTTCGTCTTGATCTTGGGCATCTTGACTACCTCATTACTGCCCCGGCATCGTGGCCGAGGACGCTATCATATTGAAATCGTTAAGAATTACTTCTTCTTGGGCGACATGACCATAATCATCTGCCGCCCTTCCATCTTGGGGAACTGCTCGACGACGGCGATCTCTTCCAGGTCCTTCTCGATCCGCTTGAGCAGTTCGGCGCCCAGCTCGCGGTGCGCCATCTCCCGTCCACGAAAGCGGATGGTGATCTTGGCCTTGTCGCCGTCGCCCAGAAACCGGGTCAGGTTGCGAAGCTTGATGTTGTAGTCACCGATGTCCGTACCCGGACGAAACTTCACTTCCTTGACCTGGATCTGCTTCTGCCGTTTGCGCGCGGCCTGCTGCTTCTTGCTCTCCTCGAACTTGAACTTGCCGTAGTCCATCACCCGACAGACCGGGGGCTCAGCGTTCGGGACGATCTCGACCAGATCGAGCTCGGCCTCTTCGGCCCTTTTCAGGGCGTCGTCCAGCGAGACCACACCTACGTTTTCGCCTTCGGCATCGATCAACCGGACGTTCGAGGCGGTGATCTCGTCGTTGAGCCTGTGCGATTTCGTCGCGCTAATACGTCATTCCTCCAAAACAGAGCGGCCGCGGCTCGCGATTTCCTCGGTGAGGCGCTGGCCCAGGGCTTCTAACCCGAGACTACCCAGGTCCTCGCCGGCTCGCGTGCGCACGGCCACTGTTCGATCCTCTGCCTCGCGATCCCCGACCACCAACAGGTAGGGCACGCGTTGCAGCGTATGTTCGCGAATCTTAAAGCCTATTTTCTCATTTCTCAAGTCGGAAACGGCCCTGATCCCCTGTTTTTTCAGGAATTTCTCCACCTCGAGGGCGTATTCGGCCTGGCGATCGGTGATGTTCATCATCACGGCCTGCACCGGCGCCAGCCAGAGCGGCAGCTTGCCCTCGTGATGCTCGATCAGGATACCGATGAAACGCTCCAGCGAACCCAGGATGGCGCGATGCAGCATGACGGGCACGTGCCGCTCCCCGTCCTCGCCCACATACTGGGCATCCAGCCGGCCGGGCATGGAGAAATCGACCTGGATGGTGCCGCATTGCCAGGCACGGCCCAGGCAATCCTTGAGCACGAATTCGATCTTAGGCCCGTAAAAGGCGCCTTCCCCCAACTGCAGGTTCCAGTCCAGCCCCTTGTTGTTGAGCGCCAGCTCGAGGGCGTGCTCGGCCTTGTCCCACAGGGCATCCTCGCCCACCCGCTCGTCGGGGCGGGTGGAGAGCGCGACGACCACGTCCTCGAAGCCGAAGTCGCGGTAGACCTCGAACACCAGGTCGATGAAGGCCGAGACCTCGGACTGGATCTGATCCTCGGTACAGAAGATATGCGCATCGTCCTGGACGAAGTTGCGCACCCGCATCAGGCCGTGCAGCGTGCCGGACGGTTCGTTGCGGTGACAGGAACCGAACTCGGCCAGCCGCTGCGGCAGATCGCGGTAGCTCTTGAGCCCCTGGTTGTAGATCTGCACGTGGGCCGGGCAGTTCATCGGCTTGATGGCGTATTCCCGGTTCTCGGACTGGGTGGTGAACATGTTCTCCTGGAACTTGTCCCAGTGCCCCGACTTCTCCCACAGGGTACGGTCGATCACCACGGGGGTATGCACCTCCTGGTAACCGTGGGCCCGCAGCTTGTCGCGAATGTATTCCTGCAGGATCAGGTAGATGGTCCAGCCCCGATCGTGCCAGAACACCATGCCGGGCGACTCTTCCTGGGTATGGAACAGGTCCATCTGCTTGGCGATGCGCCGGTGGTCGCGTTTTTCCGCTTCCTCCAGGCGGTGCAGATAGGCCTTGAGCTCTTTCTTGTCGCGCCAGGCCGTGCCGTAGATGCGCTGCAGCATGGGATTGCGCGAATCGCCACGCCAGTAGGCGCCGGCCACCTTCATCAGCTTGAAGCCGTTGCCCAGACGCCCCGTGCTCGGCAGGTGCGGACCGCGGCAAACGTCGAACCACTCGCCCTGGCGATAAACCGAGACCTCCTCGCCATGCGGAATGATGTCGTCGATGATCTCGACCTTGTAGGTCTCGCCCAGCTCGCCGAACACCTTGATGGCCTCGTCGCGGTCCCACACCTCGCGCTGGATGGGGAGATCGCGTTTGACGATCTCGTGCATGCGCGCCTCGATCTTTTCCAGATCGTCCGGCGTGAAGGGCTCGTCGCGGGCGAAATCGTAGTAAAAGCCGTCCTCGATGGCAGGGCCGATGGTGACCTGCGTCCCGGGAAACAGTTCCTGAACGGCCTGGGCCATGACGTGCGCCGCGTCGTGGCGCATCAGTTCCAGCGCCTCCTCGTTCTTGGAGGTGACGATGGCCAGTTCGGCGTCATTCTCGATCCGGTAACTGGTGTCGACCATATGGCCGTCGACCTTGCCGGCGAGCGCGGCCTTGGCCAGGCCGGGACCGATGTCGGCGGCGACGTCGTAAACCGTGACGGGCTGATCGAAATGGCGGACGGAACCGTCCGGGAGGGTGATGTCTGGCATGAAGGCTCCAGTGGCGACCTATACGAGGGGCCGCTTGTTTATCGATAGTGAACGGGTTTTTGTCTTGGATTAACCGGGCTGCGCGATAGTGCGCATCAGCCCGTTACCGAATTGACAATGGTGCAAAAACCGCGCGTGTTTGTCAAAGCCCAGTAGCCGCCTCGCCGCGTTTTTCCCCTTTGTAGCCGAGGCGTTCGGAGATGCGATCGGCCGCCTCGACCAGCATCGCTGCCCATTCGTCGCGCCGGCGTTCGATGGGGGCGGAGATGGACAACCCCGCCACCGGCACGCCGGCCGCGTCGCGCACCAGCGCACCGATGCATCCCACGCCAAGCTCGGCCTCCTCGTTATCGAAGGAGTAGCCCTGCGCCATCGCCTGCAGGCCGGCGCGGCCCAGGCGCTCAGGATCGTTGAGGGTGTTGGGGGTGTAGGCCGGCAGGCCCGTGCGGCGCGCATAGTCGCGGATCGCCTCCTCGCCCTCCGCCCCGAGCATGAGCTTGCCCACCGCCGTCACGTGCAGCGGGGCGCGGCTGCCAATCACCTGCTCCACCCGCATCATGCGGTTCGGCGTGGCGCGCTCCACGTAGATCACCTCGTCGCCTTCGCGAATGGTCAGGTTGACGCTCTCTCCGACCCGGTCGCGCAACGCCTCCATGATCGGCTGCGCCTCCTGCCGGATGTCGATCCCGGGATGCACGCGCGACGCGAGCCGCAGCAGGTGCCGCCCCAGACGGTAGCCGCCGCCCTCTTCCCGGTCGACGAAGCCATGCTCGACCAGGGATGCCAGAATCCGGAACGCGGTGGAGGAATGCAGTTCGGTCTCGGCGGCCAGCACCTTGAGGCTGACCGGTCCCGTATAACGGGCTATGGCCTCGAGCAGCAGAGCCATGCGATCGATGACCTGAATGGAGGATGCGGACTTTCCAGACTCATTTTTCATGATGCAAAACCGATTCTATATGACGGATGCCTAGATTCCATAATACGAAATACTTTCTATATTGTGAAATAGTACACCCTTGGCTAAGGTCATGTCATGCCCGACGGCACTGCCGTTTCCGTTTCATATGATGACGAGGACACCGACATGAGCACCGCCCCCATCAAGCTTGCCGAGGAGATCGAGTTCCCGGCTTTCTGCAAGGGCATCCAGTATTTCGCCGATCCCTGGCCCGATTTCGCGACCCACGGCGCCCAGCCCGTGATCGGTGAACAGCAGACCGCCATCGCCGATCCGAATATCCCCGACGCCGTTTATCAGACCCTGCAGATGGCCGACGCCCTGCGCTATCTGACCCTGCAGGTGACCGGCGCCAAGGGATCGGGCCATCCCGGCGGCTTCGCCTCCTCGGCCGATGCCTATGCCGCACTGGTGATGCTCGGCCATACCAACATCGTGACGGAGGTCGGCCACCATGCGCCCGGCTTCTACAGCGCCATGTTCCTGGACACCTCGCTCGAAGAGATGGGCATCAAGACCGTCGAGGACATGCGCGCCCGCTTCCGCGAGCGCGAAGGCCTGCTCGGCCACCTGTCCGGCGCCATCCCCGGCCTGCTGGCACCCGCCGGGCCGCTCGGTCAGGGCCAGCACTTCGCCATGGCCGGCGCGTTGCTGCACCCCGACAAGCTGTTCCCCGTGACCATCGGCGACGGCGGCATGGGCGAACCCTACGTGCTCAATTCCATGCTGCACTTCCATACCGCCTATCCGCAGGTGACCAACTTCCTGCCCGTGCTGATCTGGAACGGTTACAGCCAGGAACACCATTCCATGTGCTCCACCTGGAGCAATGAGCAGATGACTGCCTACTGGAAGGCGCACGGCTTTGAAGAAGTCATCCTGATCGACGCCAAGGACTTCGACGACAGCGACCAGGCCAGCGCCTACGCCGACAGCACTTATTTTTCGTTCCGGAACCGGCTCGCCTTCGCCGGCGCCGTGCTGGCGGGGGCGGACCGCGCGGCACGCTCCGCGTTCGATGGCAGGCTCACCGCTGTGATCATCAAGCAGATGAAGGGCGCGGGCGTGCACACCGTCGGCTCCAAGTCGCACAACCTGTATCCCAAGGACACCCTCGACCAGCCGCACATGATCGAGGGCCTGCAGCGCCGCGCGCTGAATCCCGAGGCCTGGGAGACCGTGCGCGCCAACTTCATCCGCGCCGGCGGCGGACCCGCCGCCAGGACGGCCGTCACCGAGCACGAGCTCGAACTGACCCCGCTCGGCAAACTGCCCATCCAGGCCTTCGATAAAGGAGGCGACAAGCAGGTGCCCGCCACGGCCATGGGCGCGCTGGTGGCCTACGTCGGCCAGCAGGACAAGCGCTTCGTGGTGACCAATGCCGACGGCAACGAGGCCTCGGCGATGAAGAACATCAACGATGCCCTGAAGATCCGCCATCCCACGGTGGACCCGCTCTACAATCAGGAGCCGAACGGTCAGGTCTACGAGCCGCTCAACGAGGACGCCTGCGCCGGCCTCAGCGCCGCGCTGGCCCTGTTCGGCGGACGTTCGCTGTGGCTGTCCTACGAGAGCTTCGCCATCAACGGCTGGCCCATCGTGCAGACCGTGTCCCAGGCCATGGCCGAACTGCGCCGCAAGACGCCGTCGGTGGTGTGCATGTTCACGGCCGGTGCGCTCGAACAGGGGCGCAACGGCTGGACCCACCAGCGCCCCGAGATCGAGAACTACTTTGCCGCCATGATGCGCAACGGCAACAGTTATCCGTTGTTCCCCTGCGACGCCAACATGATGCAGGTGGCCTACGAATGGGCAACCAACTCCTTCAACAAGAGCATGGTGATCATCGCCTCCAAGAGCCCCCTGCCCGTTCACACGACAGTCGAGCAGGCCCGCGAAGGCATCGAGAAAGGCGCGGTGACGCTGTACGAAAGCACCGAAGGCAACAAAGACATGGTGGTGTTCGCCGTCACCGGCGACATGGTCCTGTTGCCGGTGTTCGCCGCCAAGGACGAGCTCGAGGCACAGGGTCACCGCGTGCGCATCGTGGCCGTCGCCAACCCGCGCCGCGTCTACCGACCCACCGACGTGGCATGGGACTCCGTATCGCAGCCCGACAACAGCTTCATGGATGATGATCATTTCAACGCATTGTTCGACGGCGACATCCTGGTCGGCGTCACCGGCGGCGCCAGCGGTTCGCTGGAGCCCGTGATGCTGCGCACGCGCGCGCCCAGGCGGGACGTGTTCGCCTGGAAGCGCGGCGAGACCACCGTTTCGCCTGATCAGCTGTTCGAGTTCAACGGCATGACCGCCGGGGACATCGTCGCGCGCGTGAAGCAACTGGCAGACTGAAAGGTGTTTCCGTTCGGGGCGGCGATTCGCCGCCCCGTTCAGCCGCACCGAACATGAGAGATCGCCATGGCCGAAACCAAGATCATCGCCCTGGACGACGACCCGACCGGATCACAGACGGTCCATGGCTGCCTGCTGCTCACCCGTTGGGACGTCGGCACCCTGAAGCAGGCCCTCACGGACGATTCGCCGTTGTTCTTCGTACTCACCAACACCCGCGGCATGGGCGCCGACCAGGCCGAACACGTCACGCGCGAGGTCTGCCACAACCTGAAGCGGGCCCTGGATGAACTCGCGCAGACCGGACGTCCCATCAACCCGTTGATGATCAGCCGCTCGGACTCCACCCTGCGCGGCCATTACCCGGTGGAGACGGACGTCATCGCCGAGGAACTCGGACCGTTCGACGCCCATTTCATCGTGCCGGCGTTCATCGAGGCCGGGCGCATCACACGCGACAGCGTGCATTACGTGGTGATGGACGGCAGACCCGTCCCCGCACACGAAACCGAATTCGCGCGCGACTCGGTGTTCGCCTATCACCACAGCTACCTGCCTGACTATGTCGAAGAAAAAACCCGCGGTCGTATTCACGCCGGCCAGGTGGAACGCTTCACGCTGAACGACCTGCGTGGCGATCTGCGTCCCCGCCTCTCGCAGCTCAAGGACAACGTGTGCTGCGTGGTGGACGCCGAAACGCAGGACGACCTGAATCGCTTCGCCGATCAGCTCCTCGAGGTGGCCGGCGGCGGCAAACGTTTTCTGTTCCGCTCGGCGGCGAGCATCATCACCGCGCTGGCCAAGCTGCCGCCCCAGCCGGTCGCCCCCGAGGACATGGCGCGCTACGCACGCGATGGCTGGCCGGGTGCCGTCATCGTCGGCTCGCACGTCAAAAAAACCACCGAGCAGCTGGGCGAGTTGTTGAAGGAACGCGGCACGGTACCGATCGAGATCGACGTGGCGCGCATCGACACGGACCGCGAAGCCCTGCTCGAAGAGATTGTCGAGCGCACGACGCTGGCGCACGGACACGGCGATACCCCGGTGATCTTCACCAGCCGGGTGGAAAAGACCTTTGCCGACCAACAGACACGCCTCGCCTTCGGCGAACGGGTGTCCGCCTTCCTGATGGATGTGGTGCGCAATCTGCCGCCGACCATCGGCTTTCTGATCAGCAAAGGGGGAATCACCTCCAACGATGTGCTGAGCAGCGGCCTCGCGCTGCGCGCCGCGCGTGTCGTCGGTCAGATCCTCACCGGCTGCTCGGTCGTGCGCTGCCCTGTGGACCACCCGCGCTATCCCGAACTGCCGGTGGTCATTTTCCCCGGCAACGTCGGCGATGCCGGCGCCCTGGCCGAGGTCTTCCGACGGCTGCACAGGGCTCAGGACACGGCCCGGGCGATGACGCTTTGAGCACCGGGCCGCGCATCCGACCGGGAATTACCGGGGCAGTTGGACGAATAGAGGCTATAAATAATGAAAAGAAATAAAAGTCCCGCGCCATAACAAAAATCCAGGCACGGGCGGTTGGTAAACGCGGGACCGGAACACCGGCCCCGCGGCAAGCGGAGGAGGACTGGCTCATGCGCACAGCGACCACAGCTGCATCGGCCCATGAATTCACGAAATCCGTCAGGGAATTCGAGGATATCCTGACACCCGATGCCGTCGATTTCCTGGTTGAATTGCACCAGCGGTTCGCGGACGACGTCGCCGGAGTGCTCGACGCACGACGGCAACGCCAGGTCCCCCTCGATGCCGGCGCGCTACCCGACTTTCTGCCGGAAACCCGCGAAATCCGCGAATCCGAGTGGACCATCGGCAGCATACCCGCCGATCTGCAGGACCGCCGCGTCGAAATCACCGGGCCTACGGACCGCAAGATGGTCATCAACGCCCTGAACAGCGGCGCGAGCTGCTTCATGGCCTGCCTGGAGGACGCGCACTCCCCCACCTGGCGCAACACCCTGGAAGGACAGATCAACCTGCGTGATGCGGTGCGCGGCACCATCGAATTCACCTCGCCGGAAGGCAAGGCATACCGCCTGACAGACAATCCCGCGGTACTGCTGGTGCGCCCGCGCGGCTGGCATCTGCCCGAGAAACACATGCGCGTGCACAGCAAGCCGATTCCGGGTGCGCTGTTCGATTTCGGACTGTACTTCTTCCACAACGCCTACGCCCTGATCGACAAAGGCACCGGTCCCTATTTCTATCTGCCCAAGATGGAAAGTCACCGCGAAGCACGGTTGTGGAACGCCGTCTTCAACTACTCCCAGGATGCGCTCGACATCCCGCGCGGGACCATCAAGGCGACGGTGCTGATCGAGACCCTGCCCGCCGTGTTCGAGCTCGAGGAGATCCTGTGGGAGCTCCGGAACCACATCGTAGGACTCAATTGCGGGCGCTGGGACTACATCTTCAGCTACATCAAGACCCTGCGCGCGCATGCGGACCGCATCCTGCCCGACCGGGCCCAGGTCACCATGACGGTGCCTTTCATGCACGCCTACTCGCAGCTGGTCATCAAGACCTGCCACCGCCGTGGCGCCTTCGCCATGGGCGGCATGGCGGCACAGATCCCCATCAGGGGCGACGACGCGGCCAATACAGCCGCCTTCGCCAAGGTGCGCGCCGACAAGGAGCGGGAGGTGAAGGACGGTCACGACGGGACCTGGGTCGCCCATCCCGGCCTGGTCCCGCTGGCGCTCGAGGTCTTCAACGCCCACATGCCGCAGCCCAACCAGCTCGACCGCCAGCGCCCCGACGTGAACCCGACGCGCGACGACTTGCTGGCCGTACCCGAAGGACAGATCACCGAAACGGGCCTGCGTACCAACATCAACGTGGCCATCCAGTACATGGCCGCCTGGCTGGACGGACGCGGCGCCGTGCCCATCCACAACCTGATGGAGGATGCGGCCACGGCCGAGATCTCGCGTTCGCAGATCTGGCAATGGATTCACCATCCCGGTGGCATGCTGAGCGATGGACGCAAAGTGACGCTGGCGCTGTTCCGGCAGCTGCTGGAGGAAGAAATGGGCGTTATTCGCCAGGAAGTCGGCGAAGAAAACTACGAGGAAGGACACTACGCGCTGGCGGCACGGCTACTGGACGAAATCACCGACAGCGAAACGCTGCCGGACTTCCTGACCTTGAAGGCTTACGAGTATCTCGATTGAGAAATAAATAACGACGTCGCTTCATAAGCAGATAAGCAGAAGCTGCTTGATCTCAAGCGCCCACACGCTAGGATCATCCATGCGTCATTTAAATCAATAACTTCAAATCATGCGCGCCGCCCTGTTCGTCACCTGTCTTGCCGACCTGTTTCGTCCCCAGGTCGGCTTCGCCGCCCTCAAATTGCTCGAACAGGCCGGCGTCCAGGTCGACGTGCCGCAGATGCAAACCTGCTGCGGCCAACCTGCCTACAACAACGGCGACCGCGACGATGCCAAGGCCATCGCCCGGCAGGTCATCGAGACCTTCGAGGACTACCCCTACGTCGTGGTGCCCTCGGGTTCCTGTGCCGGCATGCTCAGGCTGCATTATCCCGAGCTGTTCGGCGACGAGCCGGGCTGGCAGGCCCGTGCCGAATCGTTGGCCGAACGCACTTACGAACTCATGCAGTTCTTGACCGATGTCGCCGGCCTCGCCGGCGTCGACGCGACCTACGACGGCACGGTCACCTACCACGACTCCTGTTCCTCGCTGCGCGAAATGCAGGTCCGGGCTCAACCGCGCCGCCTGTTGGGCACGGTGGACGGACTGACTCTCAAGGAAATGCGTGATACCGAGGTGTGCTGCGGTTTCGGCGGCACCTTTTGCGTCAAGTATCCGGACATCTCCGAACGCATGGTGAGCGACAAGGTGGCCGCCATCGAGGCGAGCGGCGCCGACACCCTGCTGGCGGGTGATCTCGGCTGTCTGCTCAACATCGCCGGCCGGCTCAAGCGACTCGACAGCACCGTGCGCGTGTATCACGTCGCGGAAGTCCTGGCCGGCATGACGGACGTGCCAGGCATCGGTGACGGGGAATCCGCGTGAACCCGCAATCCCATGCGTTCAAACACAATGTCGAGGCGGCGCTCGACGACGTCCAGTTGCAGCAGGCCCTGCGCAACGTCGGACGCGGTTTCGTCGTCAAACGGCGCAGCGCGCTCGACGCCCTGCCCGAGTTCGAGGCGTTGCGCGTAGCCGCCCGCGACATCAAGGACCGTACCCTCGCCCGACTTGCCGAACACCTGGAACGTTTCGAGGCGGCGGCCACGCAGGCCGGCGCACAGGTCCACTGGGCACGCGACGCGGCCGAGGCCTGCGACATCGTCGTAAACCTGTGCCGGGAAGCCGGTGCGAAACGGGTCGCCAAGGGCAAGTCGATGGTGGGCGAAGAGATCGGCATCAACCCGGCCCTGGAAGCCGCCGGTTTCGAACCCATCGAAACCGACCTGGGGGAATACATACTGCAGCTCGCCCACGAGCCGCCCTCGCACATCATCGCGCCGGCCATTCACAAGACCCGTGGGCAGATCGCCGATCTCTTCCGCGAAGCGCATCGCGTGCACGGACTCGGCGAGCATCTGGAAACCGTGCCGGACATCGTCAACGAGGCGCGCCAGGTGCTGCGCGAACAGTTTCTCAGTGCAGACGTGGGCATCACCGGTGCGAACTTTCTGATAGCCGAAACCGGCTCCACCGTGATCGTCACCAACGAGGGCAACGGTGATCTGAGCGCGACCCTGCCGCGCACCCATATCGTCACCGCGAGCATCGAAAAGGTGGTGCCCACCCTGGACGACGCCAGCGTGCTGCTGCGCCTGCTGGCGCGCAGCGCCACCGGTCAGGAAACCACCGCCTACACGACGTTCTTTACCGGCCCGCGTCGGCCCGAGGATGCCCATGGTCCGGAAGCGTTTCATATCGTGCTGATCGACAACGGGCGCTCGCAGATGCTGGGCGGCGAATTCCACGACATGCTGCGCTGCATCCGCTGCGGCGCCTGCCTGAACCATTGTCCGGTCTACAACACGGTGGGAGGACACGCCTACGGCTGGGTTTACCCCGGCCCCATGGGCTCGGTGCTTACCCCGCTCATGGTCGGACTCGCCGAAGGCGCCAACCTGCCCAACGCCTCGACCCTGTGCGGACGCTGCGAGGAAGTCTGCCCCATGTCGATACCGCTGCCGCGCATGCTGCGCGCGCATCGCATCCGGGAGTTCGAGACGCGACTCACGCCGCCCCGTTCGCGCTATGCGCTCAAGGCCTGGGCCTGGCTGGCCCGGCGTCCGCGGCTTTATCACCGGATCCTGGGTCCGGGCATGCGTCTGCTCGGCCTCCTGGGACGGCGGCAGGGGCGCTTTCGCTGGCTGCCGCTCGCCGATGCCTGGACCCGCGCGCGCGACCTGCCGGCACCGGTGGGACCGAGCTTCATGGCGCAGTATCGCCGTACCCGACGCGAAGGAACCGGATCGTGAGCAGCGCCCGCGACGACATTCTGGAACGCGTACGGCGCACCACACGCGAACCGGAGCGTGCGACGGACGTCCCCGCGAGGGAAGCGCTGCATCCTCACTGGGACGGACCGCTGCTCGACCGTTTTGCCGGCCGGTTGGAGGCCGCGGCCGGCACGCTCGCCCGCGCCACGACGGCCGCCGGGGTGGTCAAGGAGATACGCCGCTATCTGGCCGGCCGGGAAGCGGCAACCGATCCGGTACTCGCGCCGCATCCCCTGCTCGAACGGCTGCCCTGGCCGGACGACTTCAAAGTGCTGCGCCGCCCTTTCGAGGCGCATGACCGCGTCGCGATCAGCGTCGCCTTCGCGGGTATTGCCGAGACCGGCAGTCTGGTGCTGGGATCGAGCCGGCAGACCCCTACCCTGCTCAATTTTTTACCCGACATCTATCTCTGCGTCATCGACGCCGAACGCGTGGTGCCCTACATGGAGGATGCCTTCCGGCTGATGCTCGAGGAACAGGGGGCGTTTCCACGCAGCCTGAATCTCATCACCGGTCCTTCGCGTACGGCCGATGTCGAACAAACCATCCAGCTCGGTGCGCATGGACCCCGTAATGTCCATGTGATCCTGTGGGAGGAACAGCCCTGATTTTTCGCCATACGGAAACACTGTCACATGCAGCAAATCCATCCGCTGCTATGAATGGGAGGACGTGTTTCATATTTTCGCCATACGGAATCGATGTCACATTCTGCAAGCTTGTGCCCTGATATTACTTGTGGGTAATCTCGAAGGCACAAAAACCAGGGCCTTGCATGACAAGGCCTGACTACCAAAGAGAGGGGAGCGTCATGACTAACAGTGATAAACCAGAGGACAAAAGTACGCTGGGCACGGAGGGCGAGGAGACCGCATCGGGTCGCCGCAAATTTTTGAAAAACGCGGCGATCGCGGGGGGAGCCGTCATACTGGGGGCGCCATACATCCGTAGTGCGGAAGCCGCCAGCACGCAGACCTGGAAGGTCCAGACCACCTGGGATGCCGGCACCACGGGCTACAAGCTGTTCGAGGGCTGGTGCAACAGCATCAAGGAAAAATCGGGGGGCGAACTGAGCTTCAAACCCTTCCCCGCGAAATCCGTCGCGGCGGACAATAACGCCCTGTTCGACGCCGTACGCAGCGGCGTGCTGCAGGCGATGAATCCGTTCTCGCTCTACTGGTCCGGCAAGATCCCCGCCACGGTGTTCCTGTCATCCTATCCCGCCGGTCCCGATCTGCCGAGTCAGTGGGAAACGATGTTCTACGGTCTGGGCATGCTGGAAATGACCCGAGACATCTATAAGAAGTACGGGCTGTTCTACGTGGGCCCCATCCAGCACGACGCCAACATCATTCACTCCAAGACCCCGGTCGACAACCTGGAACAGCTCAAGGGCATGAAGATCCGCCTGCCCGGCGGCATGGTCGCGGAGGTGTTCGAGAAATTCGGCGTCAGCACCACCAGCATGCCCGGTTCGGACATCTACCCCGCACTGGAGAAAGGCACCATCGACGCGGCCGACTACGTGGGCCCGGCGATCAACTGGGACCTTGGCTTCGCCGAGGTGACGAAATACATCATCTGCATGGGCCCTCCCGGACACACCTCGCTGTATCAGCCGGTGGACCTGATGGACCTGACCGTGAACATGGGTGCCTGGAAGCGACTGTCGCCCAAGATGCAGAAGTTCGTCGAGGAACAGGTGCAGACCTATTCCGTGCACCATTACACCGCCATCCAGAAAGCGGACTTGGTTGCGATGGACAAGTTCCTCAAGGCCGGCACCAGCGTTTCGCGCCTGTCACCGGAAGACGTGACGCGGTTCCGGCGTGCGGCAATCCCTGTGTGGTACGAATGGGCCAAGAAGAACCCCGACGCCAAGCGGGTCTTCAAGCTCCAGCTCGACTACATGCTCAACCCCTATATGGGTTACGTGACGAAGGACGACATCAAAGGACTCAGCCTGTAACCGGGCTTGAAGACCGTCGTTGAGTGTAGCGGACGGCAGTGCGCCGTCCGCCCTTTATAAAACTTCATCACCTCCGGTAACCCACGACCATGTCCGAATCAGTCAATATCGTTCTACCCCATTGGGTGTATTGGGGATGGCTGGCGATCATGCCCGTCATCTTCATGTGGCTTACACGCAAGAGTTCGAAACTTGCCGCCACCCCCTCGCCCGACGAGGAGACCGCCCTCCAGGTTCTTGCCGAAGAAGACCCCGCACTGCATGCACCGGGCAACTGGCTTACCCGCGGCATCGACTGGGTGAGCGAACAAAGCGGCGTGTTCGTCTCGCTGTGGACCGTCAATGCGGTGTGCGCCTACTTCTACGAGGTCGTATCGCGCTACCTGTTCGACGCACCGACCATCTGGGTGCATCAGGCCTCTTATCTGATGTTCGGCATGCAATATGTGATCGCCGGGGCATTCGCTCTGCTGCACGGCGACCACGTCCGGGTCGACGTGATCTACGTCAAGCTGCCCAAGCTCGGGCAGATCGGCATGGATATCTTTACGTCGGCGTTCTTTTTCATGTTCTCGCTGGCCATGCTCGGCACGTCCTGGACCTTCTTCACGGACTCGCTCGGCATGCTGGAGACCACGGACGAAACCTGGCGCATCCAGTTCTATCCGATCAAGGCCACGATGGTGCTGGGCGCGGTTCTGCTGACCCTGGCCGGCCTGTCCAAGCTGATCAAGGATATCCAGGTGTATCGCCAGCTGCGGCGTCAGGGCATCGATACCGCACAATCCTCCGCTGAGTCGGAGACCAGCAGGCGCGGCAAGATCGGCACGTACATACTGCTCGGCGCCATGGGCATCGTGTTGCTGGTGTCGCTGATCCAGTTGGTCAACATCCTGTTCTACGACCCGTACGGCGACAAGCACTTCCTGTTCACTCTGAGCGGCGTCTTGAGCAACGTCGATGTCGCCACGCTGACCATCCTGATGTTCGTTTCACTCGCCGCCCTGCTCATGATGGGCCTGCCCATGGCCTTCGTGGTCGGCGGACTGGGGGTGGTATGGATCTATCTGGTCGGCGGGCAGACCATGCTCAACATCATCCCGAGCCGGATCTTTCCGCTCATGGCCAACTCGGACCTGGCGGCCATTCCGCTGTTCATCTTCATGGCCTCCATGCTGGAACGCGCCGGCCTGATCGAGGAGATGTTCGACGTGGTCTACAAGTGGATGGGCGGACTGCGCGGCGGACTGGCCGCGGCCACCATCCTGGCCTCCACCATTCTGGCCGCGATGGTCGGGGTGATCGGCGCCGCGGTGGTGACCATGGGCATCATCGCCCTGCCCGCCATGCTCAAACGCAAGTACGACCCGCAGATCGCCCTCGGTTCGATCATGGCCGGCGGCACGCTGGGTATTCTGATCCCACCCTCCATTCTCGCCATTCTGTACGCCGTGGTGGCGCAGCAGTCCGTCGGCCGGCTCTACCTCGGTTCCGTGCTGCCGGGTCTGATGCTGTCCGGCACATACGTCCTTTACGTGCTGATCCGCACCTGGCTCAAACCGGAAATGGGGCCATCCCTGCCCGTGGAGGAACGCGTCAATCTGAAGGAAAAGCTCATGCTGCTGTTCCGGCTTGCAGCGCCGGTCGCTCTGGTCTTCCTGGTCCTGGGCCTGCTGTTCGCGGGTATCGCCACCCCGGTCGAGGCGGCCGGTATCGGATCGTTCGGTGCCATGGTGGTCGCGGCCATGCACGGACGGTTCAGTCTCCAGGCCGTGCGCGAGGCATCCATTACCACGGCGCGCGCCTCGGCCATGGTGCTGTGGATCATTTTCGGCGCGTCGATCTTCGTCGGGTTCTTTATCCTCCAGGGTGGCCAGCAGTTCATCACGGAAAGCATTCTCGGTTCGGGCCTGTCGCCGTACGGCATCCTGCTGGTAATGATGATCATGCTCATCTTCCTGGGCATGTTCCTGGACTGGGTCGGCATCCTGCTGCTGACCGTGCCGATCTTCGTACCCATCATCAAGTCGCTGGCCTTCGGTGGGATGTTCGGGCTGCCTGCGCCTGAAGCCGATGATCTGGCGCTGTGGTTCGGCGTGCTGTTCCTGGTCAACATGCAGATGTCCTTCCTCAGTCCGCCGTTCGGCTACGCGCTGTTCTACATTCGCGGTGTCTGCCCGCCCGAAATAAGCATGGGCACGATCTTCCGCTCGTCGATCGCCTTCCTGATCATGCAGCTGACCGGTCTGATCCTCTGCGTCCTGTTCCCGGGCATCATTACCTGGCTGCCGGACGTGGTGTATGGTGCCGGTTCCTGACGCAGCCAACTGACGGGAAGAAACAATGAGCGAACGTGTCGGCTACATCGGACTGGGAATCATGGGGCGTCCCATGGCGCTCAACCTCCTCAAGGCGGGCTACCCGGTCAGGGTCTGGGCCCGCCGCGAGGCCGCCATGCAACCGCTGCTGGAGGCCGGCGCCACGGCCTGCAAATCCGCCGCGGAGGTCGCCGCCGAGGCCGACATCATCTTCACCAACGTCTCCGACACGCCCGACGTGCAACAGGTCGTATTGGGCGAGGCAGGTATCCTCGAAGGTGCGCAAGCCGGCGCCGTGGTCGTGGATAACAGCACCATCTCGCCCTCGGCCACCCGGGCAATGGCCGAACGGTTGTCCGAGAAGGGCGTTGAAATGCTCGATGCCCCTGTTTCCGGCGGCGAACAGGGTGCCATCAACGGCACGCTGTCCATCATGGTCGGTGGCAAGGATGCGGTCTTCACGCGCGTCAAACCGTTGTTCGAGGTTCTCGGCCAGAACATCGTCCACGTGGGCACCAATGGCGCCGGACAGGTCTGCAAGGCCTGCAACCAGGTCGTCATCGCCCAGACCATCGCCGGCATCGGCGAGGCCTTCGTCCTCGCCGAGACCTCCGGCGTCGACGCGGCCAAGGTGCGCGAGGCCCTGCTCGGCGGCTTCGCCGGCTCGCGCGCCCTGGAAATCCATGGCCAGCGCATGCTGGATCGCGACTTCAAACCGGGCTTCAAGGCGCGTCTGCACAGCAAGGACATGGGCATCGCCCTGCAGACCGCGGCCGAACTCGGCATCGCCCTGCCCGGCGCGGCGCTCGTCACCCAACTGATCAACGCCCTGGTCGGTCGCGGCGACGGAGAGCTGGACTCCTCCGCCATCGTCAAGCTGCAACGCCAGCTTTCCGCCACGGACCGTACGCGCGGCGACTGACCGCCGTGCGCGGCAGGCACCGCCTCCGTGCCGAGTCCCTGCATGTGATAGCCTTGCCGGGTGTTAAACGGTCGAAACAACAGTGAACACGGCGTGTTGAAGCAACATGGTCGATTCCGATAAAACAGCGGATACCCCGCAGGCCGGCGAGCCGGAGGACCTCACCCCTTCGCATATCAGTGCGCAGCGTCTGGAGCGTGCAGTCTCGCTGCTGGACGGCGGTACGCGCGAGCTGTTCATTTTTCTGAATGCCCCCCGGCGCACGATCAGCATCTGCTTCCCGGTGGAGATGGATGACGGCCGGGTACGCATATTCAAGGGCTACCGTGTCGTTCACAATCACGTTCTGGGCCCCGGCAAAGGCGGCATGCGCTATCACCCGGATGTGACTGCGGATGAAGTGCGTTTTCTGGCCGCGCTGATGACATGGAAGTGCGCCTTGATCGACGTGCCGTTTGGCGGCGCCAAAGGCGGAGTCGCCTGCGATACCAAAGAATTGAGCCGGAAAGAGGTACAGCGCATCACGCGGCGTTTCATCACCGATCTCGGCGATGACATTGGGCCGCACACCGATATTCCCGCGCCGGATCTGTATACGGACGAGCAGACCATGGCGTGGATCTACGATACCTACGACACGCTGCATCCCGGTCTCAACAACCTGCCCGTCGTTACCGGCAAGCCACTGGACATAGGTGGTTCAGAGGGCCGCCTGGAGGCGACCGGGCACGGGGTCTTTTACGCCGCCCAAAGATTTCTGGCCAAGGAACTGGTGCCCGACCTGCATTCCATCAAAGGCGCCAGGGTGGCGATCCAGGGATTCGGCAATGTCGGCTCCGTGGCGGCCTATGCGTTCAGAAAGGCCGGTGCCATCATCGTCGGCATCAGCGATTCACAGGGTGCCGTTTACTCGGAACAGGGAATCGACCTGGAAGCTGCTACCGCCCACAAGCAGGAACACGGCACGGTCGTCGGTCTGCCTGAAACGCAGACCCTCACCAACGCGTCTTTACTGGAATCCGACTGCGACATCCTCATCCCTGCCGCGCTGAGCAACACGATTCATCGCGACAACGCCGACAGAATCAAAGCCAGGCTGATCGTCGAAGGCGCCAACGGCCCGGTTACACCCGCGGCCGACCAAATACTCAACGCCAAAGGCATTCACGTGCTGCCCGACATACTGGCCAACGCCGGCGGCGTGGTCGTCAGCTACTTCGAGTGGGTACAGAACACGCAAAACGAACAGTGGGAGCTGCCGGAAGTCACCGGCAAGCTAAGATCCAAGATGCATCACGCCATCGATATAGTGGTGAGCCGATGGCGGACGCTTTCCAGCGATATCGGTGGCAACCCCGGCGAGACTCCAGAAGACCAGGAGGCCGTGGCCATAGACCTGCGCACCGCCGCATTGATGATCGCCGTCGAGCGACTGAGCAAAATCACTATGGAGCGCGGGGTCTGGCCGTGAGGAGCCCACGCAGCCCTGGAAACGAAAAGGCCCCGCTATGCGGGGCCTTTTCGTTTTGATCGGGAAATTGTTGGTAGGCGCGATTGGACTCGAACCAACGACCCCCACCATGTCAAGGTGGTGCTCTAACCAACTGAGCTACGCGCCTGTAGAGGCGGGGAAATCTATCACAACGAACCCGCCCTGACTAGTGCCAAATACCGCCCCATGCGGCGGCGCCCCGGAGCTCAGGAGGCGGACTGGCGCTCTTCCGGAATGCCGAAAACGTGTGCCCGGATGTCTTCGATCTCGTCGCGCAGCCGGGCGGCATCCTCGAACTCAAGGTCCCGCGCGTGCTTGTACATCTGCTGTTCCAGCTTCTTGATGCGCTTCATGGCCTGCTCGGGACTCAGGCTGTGGTAGCGCGCTTCGTCCTCCGCCACCTTGGCGTAGCGCCGCGGTGAGGCGGCGGGACTGCCGGCATAGGCGCCTTCCATGATGTCGGCGATCTTTTTCCTGATGCCCTGCGGGGTGATCCCGTTGGCCTCGTTGTAGGCTATCTGCTTGTGCCGGCGGCGCCCGGTTTCCTCCATGGCCCTTTTCATGGAACCGGTCACCCTATCGGCGTACAGGATGGCCTTGCCGCTGAGATTGCGCGCGGCGCGACCGATGGTCTGGATCAGCGAACGGTCGGAACGCAGGAAGCCCTCCTTGTCGGCGTCCATGATGGCCACCAGCGAGACCTCTGGCATGTCCAGCCCTTCGCGCAGCAGGTTGATGCCGACCAGCACGTCGAATTCGCCCAGGCGCAGGTCGCGGATGATCTCGACACGCTCGACGGTCTCGATATCCGAATGCAGGTAACGGACCCGGACGCCGTGTTCCTGCAGATAGTCCGTCAGATCCTCGGCCATGCGCTTGGTGAGGGTGGTGATCAGCACACGCTCGTCCTGCGCGACGCGCAGATTGATTTCGGACAGCACGTCGTCCACCTGGCTGATCGCCGGGCGTACCTCGACCTCCGGATCGATCAGGCCGGTGGGGCGCACCACCTGCTCCACGATCGCGCCGGAATGTTCGAGCTCGTAAGGACCGGGGGTGGCCGACACGAAGATCGTCTGCGGCTGCAGGCGTTCGAACTCGTCGAAGCGCAGCGGCCGGTTGTCCAGCGCGGACGGCAGCCTGAATCCGTAATTGACCAGATTCTCCTTACGGGAACGGTCGCCGCGGTACATACCGCCGAGCTGCGGCACGGTGACGTGGCTCTCATCGACCACCATCAGGGCATCCTGCGGCAGGTAATCCAGGAAACAGGGCGGCGGTTCGCCCGGACCGCGCCCGGACAGATAACGCGAGTAGTTCTCGATGCCCGAGCAGTAGCCCAGTTCGAGCAGCATCTCCACATCGAAGCGGGTGCGCTCTTCCAGGCGCTGGGCCTCGACCAGCTTGTTCGCCTCGCGCAGCTCCTTGAGCCGGTCCGCAAGCTCCACCTTGATCTGCTCCACCGCCTCCAGGATGGTCTGGCGCGGGGTGACATAGTGAGTCTTGGGGTAGATCGTCAGGCGCGGCACGCGCCGCAGGACCTCGCCGGTGAGCGGGTCGAAGTAGCTCAGCGACTCGATCTCGTCGTCGAACAGCTCGATGCGCACCGCCTCGCGTTCGGAATCGGCCGGATGCACGTCGATCACCTCGCCGCGTACCCGGTAGGTGCCGCGGCGCAGCTCCACGTCGTTGCGGGTGTACTGCAGCTCGGCCAGGCGGCGCAGGACGTCGCGCTGGTCGATTTTATCGCCCCGGTCCAGGTGCAGCATCATCTGCATGTACTGGCGGGGATCGCCCAGACCGTAGATGGCGGACACGGTGGCCACGATCACCGTATCGCGACGTTCCAGCAGGGCCTTGGTGGCCGACAGGCGCATCTGCTCGATGTGCTCGTTGATCGAGGCGTCCTTCTCGATATAGGTGTCGGAGGCCGGCACGTAGGCCTCGGGCTGGTAGTAATCGTAGTAGGAGACGAAGTACTCCACCGCGTTATGCGGGAAAAACTCCTTCATCTCGCCATAGAGCTGGGCGGCCAGGGTCTTGTTGGGCGCCAGGATGATGGTCGGCCGCTGCATGCGCTGGACCACGTTGGCAACCGTGAAGGTCTTGCCTGACCCGGTCACGCCCAGCAGGGTCTGATGCAGGAGACCGGCCTCGATGCCCTCGATCAGCTGCGCGATCGCCGCCGGCTGATCACCGGCCGGCTCGTACTCCGCCACCAGTTGGAATTTATCGTTCATACCAGGAATCGAGGCTTATCCAAGCCAGAAACTTACAGTATCATTCATTCACATTTCCCTTGCCACCCGCACCAGGAATCGCCCCGTTGGATATCAAGCTCAGTTCCCGCGTACAACGTATCAAACCCTCCCCCACGCTCGCCGTCTCGGCGCTCGCCAACCAGCTCAAGGCGGAAGGCAAAGACATTGTCGGCCTCGGTGCCGGCGAACCGGATTTCGACACCCCGGAACACATCTGCGAAGCCGCCATTCAGGCCATTCACGCCGGCCAGACCCATTACACCGCGGTCGACGGCACCGCGAGCCTGAAGCAGGCCATCATCGACAAGTTCGAGCGCGAGAACGGCCTGAGCTACGCCCCCGACCAGATCCTGGTGTCCTGCGGCGGCAAGCAGAGCTACTACAACCTCTGCCAGGCGCTGCTCGATGCCGGCGACGAGGTCATCATCCCCGCACCCTACTGGGTGTCGTACCCGGACATGGTGCTGCTGGCCGACGGCGAGCCCGTCATCGTTTACGCGGGCCAGGACCAGGGGTTCAAGCTGCTGCCGGAACAGCTCGAGGCGGCGATCACCCCGCGCACCCGGCTGCTGACCCTGAACAGCCCCTCCAACCCGACCGGCGTCGCCTACAGCGAGGCCGAGCTGGCCGCGCTGGCCGAGGTTTTGCGCCGCCACCCGCAGGTGCTGATCGCCACCGATGACATGTACGAGCACATCCTGTTCGCGGGTCGCAAGTTCGTGAACATCCTGAACGTCGCGCCCGACCTCACCCCGCGCACCATCGTCCTGAACGGCGTTTCCAAGGCCTACGCGATGACGGGCTGGCGGATAGGTTATGCCGGCGGCCCCAAGCCGCTGATCGCCGCCATGAAGAAGATCCAGTCCCAGAGCACCTCCAACCCCACCTCGGTCTCCCAGGCCGCAGCTGAGGCGGCGCTGAACAGCGATCAGAGCTGCATCGAGACCATGCGCCAGGCGTTCGAGAAACGGCATGCCTTCGTGGTCGAGGCCCTGAACGGTATCGACGGCATCAGCTGCCTGCCCGCCGACGGCACGTTTTACAGCTTTCCCCAGGTCAGCGAGCTCATCGACCGCCTGCCGGGTATCGAGAACGACACCCAGTTCGCCGAATACCTGCTGGAGCAGGTCGGCGTGGCGCTGGTCCCCGGGACGGCCTTTGGCGCACCGGGCCACGTGCGGATTTCCTTTGCCACCAGCATGGAAAACCTGGAAAAAGCCATGGAGCGTATTCGCCGGGCCGCTGGGGGCTGATTCGTATTGACCGGCCCTGAGGCTTTCGCTACCATGCGCGGCTCAATTCCCCGGTAGCTCAGTCGGTAGAGCAAGTGACTGTTAATCACTGGGTCGGCGGTTCGAGCCCGTCCCGGGGAGCCAATATCCATGACAAAAAAGCCGCCTGAGGGCGGCTTTTTTGTGGCCGGCCGGAATTTCAGGCCAGACCTGACCCTCAGATTTCCCGGCACCGGAATCGCGCCCGTGTCGGCACCCAATCAACGGCAGCCTTCACCCGGGCTGCAAACGTTCGGTCGGTGCTCAGCGCATCCAGGATGCGATCAGTCGTTGGCATTCCCTGGTCAGGGCGCAGTTCCGTTCCTGACAGGTGTAACGGTCGTCCGAACGGAAACAGGGCTCCCCGCCCTCCTCGACCTGCAAGCGGCGAATTTGGGATGCGGTGTACCCGCGTACTTCCTCGGCGGTAACGGGCAGACGGCGGCGACGGTTGCGACGCGAGGCGTCTCGAAGGGTCTGTGGCTGCATTAGGCTTCTTCTTGTTGGGCGGATTGGCAAGGCTATTAATAGAAACCATCCCGCCTTAAAGCAAGGAACGCCGTCACATATCGGCCGGAAACCGGCGCCAAATTGACATCCGTCAAATATTTTCAGCCGTCATGCGCTCCACCGCCGGCCGTGATTGACACCGATACAAAAAAGCCCGGCCATCAGGCCGAGCTTTTCGAACAGCTTTGTAGTGATCCGGTTAGACCTTGAGCTGGCGCAAATACGCCGCAAAGCTGTCCTGCAGCTCCGGATGCTTGAGGGCGTACTCGACGGTTGCCTGTAGATAGCCCAGTTTGCTGCCGCAATCGTAGCGCTGGCCTTCGAACTCGTAGGCGTGGACCTTTTCCCGGCCCAGGAGTTTGACGATGGCGTCGGTCAACTGGTACTCGCCGCCTGCTCCGGGGGTCAGGTTCTGGATCGCCTCGAAGATCGCCGGGGTCAGAATGTAACGCCCGACCACCGCCACGTTGGATGGCGCGTCTTCCGGCTTGGGCTTTTCCACCATGGCCTGGACGTCCCAGAGACGCTCGCTGACCAGATCGCCCTTGATCACGCCGTACTTGTGGGTTTCTTCCGGCGGTACCCGCTCCACGCCCAGCACGCTGGCGCCGTGCTCTTCGTAGACGTCGATCATCTGCTTCAGGCTGCAGCAGCCGTTACCGTCGATCAGGTCGTCGGCCAGAATCACGGCGAACGGCTCGTCACCCACCACCGGCTGCGCAAGCCCGACGGCATGGCCAAGACCCAGCGCCTCGCTTTGACGGATGTATATGCAGGATACGCTGGGTGGCACGATATCCTGCACCACCTTGAGCAGGTTGGTCTTCCCGCGCGCCTCGAGCTCGGCTTCCAGTTCGTAAGCCTTGTCGAAATGATCGGGAATCGAACGCTTGTTGCGTCCGTTGATGAAAATCAAATGCTCGATACCCGCCGCCACGGCCTCCTCGGCCGCATACTGGATCAGCGGCTTGTCGACAATGGGCAGCATCTCCTTTGGATTGGCCTTGGTCGCCGGCAGAAAGCGCGTACCCATGCCCGCTACCGGAAAAACAGCCTTGCGAATCTTCTTCATTAACCTGTTTCCTAATGCACCGGGGGCGGAAAATCCGCCCCCGGGTTGTCACTGGTTTGTTTATTAATTTTTACTCATCGAATCGAGACGAATATTGTCCTTGTTCATCTCGATCGTCTTGCTGCCGATTCCCTTGACGTAACTCAGATCTTCGGCGCTCTTGAACGGACCGTGCTGTTTCCTATAAGCCACGATCGCCTCGGCCTTGCTCGTCCCCACGCCTTTCAACTCCTTGGCCAAAGTGCCGGCGTCCGCGTGGTTGATGTCGACCGGACCGGCAAAAACGGCGGTCGCAACGCCCAGCATCAATGCAGCCAGTGTTCCCTGGATATACTTTCTCATTATCGCTCTCCTTAGTTTTTGTTGAATACCGGGATCCTCCCGGTGCTCGTCCCCCAGTCTCCCCGAGGGTACGGCCATGTTAACAGGGCACTAAGGAGCGTCAACCTCAGCCAGTTGTCTGTTCAATTCATCGAGCACCGCCGTCGGATCGGCGGCCTGGGTCACGGGACGCCCGATGACCAGATAATCGCTGCCGGCGTTTACGGCATCCACAGGCGTCACGACACGCTTCTGATCGTCCTGGCGCCCGCCCGCAGGGCGGATACCCGGCGTCACCAGCGTGAAATCATCACCGAACGTCGTGCGCAAGTTCCCGGCCTCCATGGCAGAACAGACCACGCCGTCAAGCCCGGACTCGGCCGTCATGCCGGCGAGGTGCAGCACCTGCTCAGGTACGGGACGGTCGATGCCCACCGCCTGCAGGTCCCCCGCGTCCTGCGACGTGAGCACCGTGACGGCGATCAGCAACGGCCGCACGGGCGCCGATTCGAGCGCCTCGCGCGCCGCCTGCATCATGTGACGACCGCCACCGGCGTGGACATTCATCATCCATACGCCCAGCCCCGCCGCGGCGCGACAGGCACCGGCAACCGTATTGGGTATATCGTGGAATTTGAGATCGAGAAAGACGTCGAATCCGCGTTCGACCAGGCCGGCCACGAACGCCGGCCCTGCGGCGGTAAAGAGTTCCAGGCCGACCTTGAGACGGCACTGCGACGGCGACACGCGTTCCACGAAGTCCAACGCCGCCTGTGCGTCGGGATAATCCAGCGCAACGATAATCTTGGATGACATGGCAACTACTCTTGGGTGTTCAGGATACCGGACACGCTCGGCGCCGTGACATCCAGCCACTCGCTGGGCTTGATGGTGCCCCAGCCGTGGCAGCTCGGGCATTGCCAGCTGAGCGTATGGGCCTCGTAGCCGCAACGCTCGCAACGATAAGCGAACTCGCGGTTGCTGAGTTCGTCCAGGGCCTCCATGACCCGTTCGTTGACGACGGTATCACGGGTGCGTTCCCCGATCAGTTTGGCATGCAGGTAGGACTTCAGCACCGACAGGGTCATGCGGTGCTTGTCCAGCAGGGAACTGAAGCGCCAGTCGAGACGTTCCGGCTCGCCATGTGACGAGTAATAGTCGAACAGGGATTCCGTCAGTGCAGGTGAGAGGTTTTCGGTGGACAGCTTCTGCAGCAGACGGTCGAAACCGGCCATATCGTCCTGGGCCTGGAAAGACCGGTACAAACGTTCGAGCGCCAGGGTGGTGAAGGCCTGGTCCTGGCGCAGGATCTGCTGGTATTTCTTGATCGCCCGCTTGGCCTCGCCCATTTTCAGGTCGAGATCGCCGCTGAGCACGGATGCACGCACGCAATGGCGGTCGCTCTGCTGGGCGCGCTTGATCTCCGCCAGGGCCTGCTGTGTATCGCCCTGGCCAAGCGCCTGCTCGGCGAGTTCGCAGTAATAGTGGGCGATGACGCTCCCCTGCTCTCCACCGCCGGCATTTTGTAGGGCCCGCGAGGCCTCGATGGCCTTGTCCCATTCCTTTTCCTGCTCGTAGAGGCCGCGCAGCAGATCGAAGGCCTCGAGCGGCGGGTAGCGTTCCTGGGTCAACTCCTGAAACAGCGTCTCGGCGCGATCCAGCACGCCGGCCCTGAGGTAATCCTTGCCGAGTTCCAGCAGCACCTGGCTGCGCTGCTGGGCGGACAGATTCGGACGGGCGAGCAGATTCTGGTGAATGCGGGTGGCGCGGTCGACCTCGCCGCGGCGGCGGAACAGATTACCGAGCACCAGATGCGTTTCGACGGTCTCGGGATCGATTTCCAGGGCCTCGAGAAACACCTCGAGCGCTTCGTCGGTCTGATCGTTGAGAAGATAATTCAGGCCCCGGATGTATTCCGAGCTACAGGCAAGCGTGTCACCGCTGCGGTTGGCGGTGTGGTGGTGGCCCCTGCGATAGGTGCGCCGGGCAGCGTACCAACCAGAGGCAGCTGCCAGAGGAAGCAGCAGCCACAGCAGGTCCAACATCAACGCGCGTCCTTAAGTGGGCTCGTCCGAAGGTTGTTGAGTTCCTGCTCGGCCAGCTTGAGGCGCTTTTCCAGATTGCGAACCTCACGCTGTTTGCGAACGGCCAGGAGCATCGCCGTCACCATTCCCAGCAATGCTCCGATGAGCAGGGCTAAAGCCAGCAACGTCGCCAGCGGCAGGGAAAACTGCACAAAATAAAGATCCAGCCTTGCCGGCTGGTAGTTGAAGACCGTGAAAACGACGCCCAATCCCACGATGAGGAGCAGGATCACGAAGAGGATCAGCTTGCGCATGATGATACCGTGATAGGCATAAACCCGACCGCTGCCACGGCCCGGGCTCAACCCTCCTTGATCGGAGTGCCGAGGGAGTCGTTGACGCGTTCGCGCAATTCTTTGCCGGGCTTGAAGTGAGGAACGTGTTTGCCGGGCAACGAGACGGCATCACCCGTCTTCGGGTTACGACCGATACGCGGCGGCCGGAAATGAAGGGAAAAACTGCCAAAACCGCGGATCTCGATTCGCTCGCCGTCCGCAAGGGATTCGCTCATCAATTCGAGGAGGGATTTGACTGACAGCTCGATGTCTTTGTACGCCAGGTGGCTTTGCCTTCTGGCAAGGGCCTCAATCAGCTCGGACTTGGTCATGAAACCGTTTTCTCCCCGTGAAGTGAGCGCAGACATCAAGTAAAGGAAATCGGCCGTCCCTGGCCGATGGAGGTTGGGAGAGACGTGATCAGTCTTCCCGATCCTCTCCTCCCATCTGTTCCTTCAGGATATCGCCCAGCGAGGTGGTCGCAGAACCGCCGCTGGTGTAATCCTGCATCAGTTCCTTCTCTTCTTCGGTGTCCTTGGCCTTGATGGACAGGTTGAGCGCGCGCATCTTGCGATCCACGCCGATCAGCTTGGCCTCGACCTCGTCACCGACGTTGAGCATGCTGCGGACATCTTCCACACGGTCGCGGGACAGTTCGGAGGCGCGCAAGACGCCGTCCACGCTGTCGGCCAGCTCAAGGATCGCCATCTTGGCGTCCACTTCCTTGACCTTACCCGTGACGATGGTGCCCTTCGGATGTTCCGCCACGTAGGTGGAGAACGGATCCTTGTCGAGCTGCTTCAAGCCGAGCGAAATACGCTCGCGCTCGGGATCGACGGAGAGGACCACGGCCTCGACCTCGTCACCCTTCTTGAAGTTGCGGATCGCATCCTCGCCCGTCGTGGACCAAGAGATGTCGGACAGGTGAACCAGGCCGTCGATACCGCCGTCCAGACCGATGAAGATACCGAAATCGGTGATGGACTTGATGGAACCGACCACCTTGTCGCCCTTGTTGTTGTTCTCGGCGAAATCCTGCCAGGGGTTGGGCTGGCACTGCTTCATGCCGAGGGAGATACGGCGACGCTCCTCGTCGATTTCGAGGATCATCACCTCGACCTCGTCACCGAGGTGCACCACCTTCTCGGGGTTGACGTTCTTGTTGGTCCAATCCATTTCGGAAACGTGGACCAGACCTTC